>JACPZR010000569.1 GCA_016195395.1 Spirochaetia bacterium | reverse complement strand
CTGGTGCCGCTGATTCCCCACTCCTGACATTTGCTTTTGAAATCGCTAGAACACCCCGGCATGGCGGAGTTCCTCCGGCAGGTCATGCGCCAGCTTGGACTCAGCCCGCAAAAAGACGGCCGGCTTTCCAATCGGGGCTTCCACGTTGACGAATGTTCCCCGGCTCCCGCCGTACTCTTTGCCGGACCACAAATGTATCCAGCGTCCCTGCGGCACGTAAACATTAACGGACGCCGCTCCCGAATCCAGGACGGGCGCCACCAGCACGTCGCTCCCCAGAAGAAACTCTTGATACGAAAGCTGCCATGTATTCCTGTCCTCCGGGTATTGAAGAAACAGATGACGCGCCAAGGGCCAGCCCTTCTCCGCGGCCTGCTTTCCCAGTTCCTTTCTGTACGGGGCCAGGGCTTTGAAGACCCGGGCAAACTTCGCAAAATGAGTCAGTGTTGCCTGGTCTGACGAGAATTGGTGGTTCTCATCCGGGCGGTTCCCCTCATGCGTCCGGAAAACGGCGGTGAAGGCGGCCAGTTCAATCCAACGCAGTTCCAGCTCTTTGGACCGATGATAATTCCGGATGGGATTGGTGATCGTTGTGTAGCCGCCAATGTCGGAATGATTCAGCGAAAAACCGGAGAGTCCGCCGGACAAAAGACCGGTGATGGACGACTTGATTCCGTCGTACTGATCCCAGCTGACAAGCTGATCTCCCAGCCAGAAGAGAGTCGACTTGCCGGGCGAACGTGTATAGCCGGAACGGGAGAAGAAGACGATATCCGACCCGCGCCCGGATTCCGCCGCAGCTTCGCGGTTGAGAGACGCCCAGTCCTCCGGGTAGCGGTTGTGCAGAACGGCCGCTGACTCGCCTGAAAAAAGCACACTGTCAAACGGGAGCGCCTCGCCAAAATCCGCCATCCACCCGTCAGCGCCGCGCCCAATCAAAGACGACTTGATGATGTCTTTCATCCAAACACGGGCCGCCGGGTTTGTCAGATCCAAAATCCCCGCTGAAAAATCGGTATTGGGAATCAGGTACGGAGCGCCCGCGCGATCTTTGACCAAGAATCCATTGTCGGCTGCTTCTTTGAACAGGTTTCTTTTCACACTGGGGCGGCGGCTCATGTCCACGAGGAACGGATTAATATAGACCATCACGCGGATTCCGTCTCTCTTCAAGTCGGACACAAGCTTGTCCCACTCCGGATAACGTTCTTGGTCCAGCTCCCAATTCCACCAGAGCTGTTTTCCAAAATTTGTCTTTCGCTGACCCACCCAGTCCTGGAGCCAGAAAGCGGCAATCGGCACTCCGGCCGTCTTTGCTCGCTCCCATGCTTTTCTAACCGCATCGGTTCCGCCCTGCATGCCGATCACCGCGCCTTCCTGTATCCAGTCCGGCAGCGTCCGCATACGACCTGAATAACGCGTGTACTCTTCCACGGCGCCCAGCGGATTCTCCGCCGTAATGATGCGCCCGCGCAGATCATTGGAAAACACCCCGATGGTCACAGCATTTTCACGGCGCAGGTCAAATTCAGAATACTCGTAATTTTCCAAAAAGAGCGACCGCGCCCTGCTGGTGATAAAGTGCGGCACCGCCGCATACGTTGTATGCCAGTCACCGCCCGCGCCTGCGGTAAGATTCGCTCCCGTTGTGATAGGCTCTGCGCCGCGGCCAATGCCCTGTTCCTGAACGAGTATTGGAACCAGACGCCCCTTCAGATCAAAATACGTATACTGCTCGCCAAACCCAAAGAACGCCTCATCACGCGAACTCTCGAGCGTCAGATACACCCGGTTTCGTGACGGATCGGTCACACTCAGATCAAACTTCAGCTGTCGGTCACCGTCGGCTTCAAAGGTCATGGAATACGCCGCCGCGCTCTTGTCCGTGCACCGGAGCTGTCCCGATATCACGACCTGATTTGCGCGGCGTTCCAATGAGTCCACGGTCTGGTTGGCACAGATCGTAAGAATCTTGTCTGTAATTTTAACCGATCCCCGTGATTCTTTGATGCTTTCTTTGCCCAATGCGGCGGCCGCAAACGAACGGCCCGGAATCGAGCGCCAGAGAACGCCCTTGGATTGGTGCGAGATAACGAGGGCGGGCCGCCCCTCTTCCTGTTTCAAAGCGACTGAGTAGGCGCCGGAACTTTCCGACCGGCCGAGCACGCCGGGGCCCGCCGCGAGACTCCCGCTCACGGAGGGTTGACAGGACACAGCGCCCATCACGCTCGAGATGGCGATGATGGGGCAGAGAATGCGGTTGATTTGCACGGGAGTTTACCTCAATGAGGAGCGCGCCGGGTCAGCTGACGATTTCGTAGTGATAGACAGCGTGCTGCTCAAATTTTTCAGATCGGAAGAAGTACTTGCGGGCGCGTGGTGTGAGACTGTCCAGCACGTCCTGAGTGATCATGATGCCGTGAAAGCGCCCGTTGGACATGGCCATGTGGGCCGACAGGTTCAACGCTTCGCTGTAGATGTCCCCTTTGTTGGCGCGGTACACGGTGTTGCCGGCAGCAATACCGATGTTCACCCCGATCCTGTCCCCCACGTTCTGGGCCGTCACGTTGAACACGCTCACCATGGAATGAATCTCCATGGCGGCCACAACGGACTGGAGAAAGCGTTCGCCCACAAATCCAAAAAAAGACCCGTCGTTCTTGCGTGTCCACTCGCGCCCGCCGTAGTGTTCGCCGATAGCCGCCGCGCGCCCCAGAAGCGTGCTTCGGATGCGGTTCAGCCGTTCCGGATCTGCCGCAACTCCCAGCGCCTGCGGAAACTGCAGCTGCAAAAAGAGGT
>JACPZR010000568.1 GCA_016195395.1 Spirochaetia bacterium | reverse complement strand
GATTCTCATCCAGGCTCGTTCAGGTTCCAGCCGCCTCCCCGGCAAGATCTACGAAGAACTGCCGCAGCACACCGGCGCGGCTCTCCTGATGCACGTTGTCACAAGGATGCGGCGTGTGACAGGCGCAGACGTAACTGCGCTTGTGGTCCCTGAACACGATGAACGCATCATTCACTGGGCACGGACAAACGACGTCATGTGTCTTACGGGCCCGGAGGACGATGTTCGTGAACGTTATCGCCGCGCCGCCCGTTCGCTGGGCGCGGACATCATTGTCAGGGCTACGGGTGACAATCCGTGCCTGGATCCGGAAAAAGCCGCGGATACAATTACAGAAATTAAGAAGTCGGGTGCGGATCTGTGCTCTTATAACAACCTTCCGCTGGGGATGGGTGTGGAGACATTTACAGCCGCCGCGCTCCAAAGCGACGAGTTTCCCGCCGATCCGGCGCACCTGGAGCATGTCAGCATCCATATCAAAGAAAATCCGCATCGCTTTAAGGTGAAGCGGATGACGTGCGCCGATACGCTGGGCTTGAACCCGCTTCCGCGTCTGACTGTGGATACAGCGGATGATCTTGCGGTGGTGGGTTCCGTGTTCGAACGTCTTGGCCCTGATTTTGATTTACAGGGCGTCCTTGCATTGTTCAAGTCCAATCCAGAGATTTTCCTCCCAAACATAGGGCACACGCAAAAACCAATCAGGTGAACGATGGCCACGAGACCGGTTACAATCATCGCAGGCCGTGGGCCTGCCTTTGGGCAGGGTCATGCCGTGCGCTGCGAGAGTCTGCATGCAGCGCTCGCGAAGGCCGGACAGAGTGCTGACCTTCGTTTTGTTGAGTCGTATCAAGAGGCGGAGAGGGCATCCTGGCCGGATGATCAGGTTTTCGTCATTGACGTCCGCGATTTGGATCCGCGTCCGCTTCATCTGCGCGGGCCGGTCATTGCGCTGGACAATCGAACGGAGCACAGAAATACACTGAGCCGGTCTGGAGTCTTGTTCTGGGACACAATCCCGCATCCGGAAGCCCCGCTTGATGATACGCTTGAGAGATGTCTCATCAATCCGTTGATGGGACGGGCCACGGCCATGAGAAAGATTCCGCGCTCTCTTGTCATTGTGCCCGGGTCACTGGTGTCAACGGCGGTTGTGCAGTCGTTTGCGGATCAGCTGCTCCAAAGGAATGTCTTTGATTCGATTGCGATCGCTGTGAATGATTTATCACGGCATGAGTGGGAAGGAAAGATTTCAGGCGCCCGCGTGCTGGCGGGATTGGACCGCGCCGCATATGCAGACCTGGTGGGTGGCGCCGCCTGTGTAGCCGCCTACTTTGGAATGGCATACTTGGAGGCTTGGTACGCAGGCGCTGTCCCTCTGCTTGCAGAAACAAAGAGCGTTATCCATCAGAACCTTGCGAAATATTTGGCCCGCGCCGCTTCCGTTCCTCTCCTCCCGCAGGGAGACGAAGATACACCGACTAACGCACAGATGGAGGTGTGGGTGGACATCGCATGGGAGGCCGTCAACCGCACAGACCCGCCTTGGGCCGGCAGGAAGCCTTCAGGACGAGGGATGACGCTCCTGGTCGAGGAAATACTGCGGGTGTCCCGCCTTTAGCCGCCTGTCGCGCTCTTGATGTAGACGCGTTTTTCCAGATAGCCAAAGGGGCCCCCTGTGTCCGTTGTCCAGCGGCGTCGACGGAGTTCACGCCCCAAAAGCCACAGAAAGAAGCCGTGCGAAAATAGAGCGATTTCGCCTTCCTTGTGCGCTAGTTCTTCCAGGTAGTCTGCCGCTGACTGAACGCGCACCATGGTCTCTGAGAACGATTCAGGACCGCGCATTGTCCCTGTGAGCCAGCCGATCCGCGCGAGAAGCATGAAGCCTCCGGCCGGCAGGCGCACGCGAAGAGGAGAGAAACGCGGCAGAGGAACTTCCCTGAAGGCTGGGTTTGCGGGGATCGCGTCCACAGACTTTCCGGTCAAAAAGGATGCTGTTTCCCGTGCACGCGGCAGGTCTGAAGAAAGGGCAAAACAGCGGATCAGTTCCTGTGGTTCTTCGTGCGCCGACTGGTCCAAACCGGATGCGTCATACGCATCGAACGCCGCGTTCATATCCTGCCATGAGGCCAAAAGGCCGCGCGGATATGAGGCCTTGGGTTTGCCGTGTCGTATGCAGATCAGTTTTTTCACAGGGCTCCCAGTCAGATGATGGCTTTACAGTGCGGGCAGGCGGCTTTTGGTGGCAATGAAAAATGAATCCGCCTGTATTTTCAATTCCCCGTCTGATAAGTCTGTTCGTAATGATGATTGCCGTGGGCGCTGTAATAGTGCTCCGCGGTGAGCCCGGTCAGAAAAGAGCGCGTGAGCTGGCCGAACGAAACATGGATTTGGTGGGGAAACTCCTGGTTTCCGAACTGGTGCTTGCACGGTCCGCGCCGGAACCGGAGCGGAAGATGCGGACGGCCCTCATCCTTGACCAGATCAAGACGCTTGAAAGCCGGGGAATGTTTCCCGCAGGTTCTTTGGATGCACTGACAATGAGGCACTACTTAGCGGACCCCGCGACGGGTGTCAGCCCCGCCGCTGCCGCTGCCGCTGCTTCACCTGCTGACGCCGGCAGTGTGTTCAACGCGCTTTTTGTGAAACGACAGGTATTTGCCGCGGATGCTGCGATGTTCCGCACTGCGGCCGGTCCGCTTCTCCTGATCCAGAATCTGAAGAATCAGAACAAGGAGGCAGAAGCGGCACAACTGGAGGCAGAGTTGATCCAGTCCGCGAAGAAGCGGGAGCTCTACATGACCGTGGGGATCTTTGGGGGAGGCGCTCTCTTTGCACTGGGCATTGCCGGGCTTTTTATGTTCTTCTCGCGTCATCCACCGGTGCGATTCTATCCCATTGTGCAGAGTTTTTCGCCTCTGGATCATTCGCAGCTTCTGGATTCATTTGTTCTCTATCTCTTCTGCATGTTCCCTGTGGCGTACTTTGTAGGGGGTTTTGTCCCCGAGAGTTACCGGATGGCCTTCCAAACACTTTGGATTCCTGCTGTCTTTCTTCTGGCGCTTGTCTATCATTCGCAGTCTGTGGAATCGAACATGATACGGACGCTGTTTCTGGGTCCGGACCCAGTGAGCATGGCCGGGCTATTCAAAGAGATCCTCTGGGGCGTGGGAGGATTTGTTGTTATTTTCCCTGTGGCGCTCGCTGCCTTTGCGTTGTCGCCGTCTCTTGTGGATGAGCATGAGGCGTTCAAGTTTGCCCACCCCGCCGTCTTTGCGCTGAAGGACCACTTCTGGCTCACAGCGTTTCTGGCAGTGGGCCTGGTCCCTTGGTGTGAAGAGGTCATGTTCAGAAATTTTGCGTACGGCTATCTGCGTCGCTTCATGAGGGTGCGCTTTGCCGCCCTCTTGACGGGGCTGATTTTTGCGGTTCTTCACCCGCAGGGTATGATAGCGCTGCCGTATCTCACCGTTCTTGGAACGGGTCTTGCCGTGCTCCGCGAGTTCCGACCGGGCATCATCGCTTCCGTCACCACGCACTCACTGGTGAACAGTGTGGCCGTGACCGCGGCGTACTTTGCTCTGAACGGATAAGCGGGGCGGATGGGCCGGATCGGCGTTACGCGCGGCGGTCTGATAGAGTATTGTAAAGGGCGACGCGCGCTTTTGGCGCTATTCTTGATCCAGGAATTCTATGCGCTTGACCACATCTTTATGGCATGTGGTGCGCGGTTTTTCCTGGCTTCCCGTCATTCCGGTATACCAAGATCCGTTTTCTTTGAGGAGATCCACCCAGAACGTGAATAACGCAACGCGCCCGTTAGCGCTTTCAATGTTCAGCTTCCTGAAAAAGCCAAAGAATTCTGAGGGAGAGACCGTGGTGCCGTCGCGCAGAAGCACCTGGGTTTCGTAAGGGTGGAATTCAAAGACACGTCCGTCCTTAACCTGCTTGGTCTCGCGTCCGCGCCATTTCTTAATATCCACCGATAGAATGTCAGCGGGACGGAGTTCTTTGTGGTAGTTCACGCCGGCGTGAATGTGATTTACCATGATCTTATCGACGGCGGAAAAAACGAGCACTCCCTTCACGGAGCGCCCGTCCCCAAGGATGAACTTTGCTTCACGTCGGAATTCCGTAAGCCCCGGATCTTTGGCGCCGGAGGGCTTGCCCGACGGTTCACCGGCAGGGTCCTGCTTCTGCTTTCCCTGTTTGGAATCGGCGGCTGTGTGTCCGCCTTTGTCTACCTGCTTCTCGGCAAATAGAGGGCCGCAAATGGGCAGAAAGAGAAAGAGGCCGCAGACAGCGGCCGTCTTCTTAAAGGAGGCCCCGAAGCGATGCAGCAATCCGTTCAACGTTATTCGCCGTAAGAGAGGGATAGATCGGGATGGATACCGACTTTTGGTAGAGACGCTCGGCATTGGGGAACTCCATCCGGGCCAGGCCCAGCAGATGGTGGAGCGGCATTTCGTGGCAGCGGGTTACGCCGATCTCAATCGAGTTGAAGTAGCGCACCACTTCCTCATTGGGCTTGTTTACCACGACCGGGAAGCGCAAGTAAGAGTCAACGCCGGGAGAGGTGAAGTATGCCTCATGTTTGGTGGAGCGGAGCGACTCCAGATACTTCTGGCCGATTTTCTTGCGCCGCGCGAGCGTTACGCCAATCCGTGACAATTGATCGAGCCCCATGGCCGCTTGGAAGTCGCCCAGCCGGTAGTCGTATGCAAGTGTTTCGGGTTTGCGCTTGGGTCCGTAGCGCAGCGCTTGAAGCGACTGGTGGACTTTTGCATCCGCGGTAACCACAACCCCGCCGTTTCCGGTGGTCAGATGGTCCATTTCTGACAGTCCGCAGACGGCTATGTCGCCCGCGGCGCCAAAGTAGGCCCCATTCTGCTCCGAACCGATCAAGCCTGAGAAGTCTTCAATGACTTTGATTCCTCGTTCGCGCAGCCATGCCGCGGGAATGGGCGACGGGCTTCCAAAGGTATGGTCCAGGACAAAGAAGTCGAGCTTGGAAGTGGCATGAGCCTCTTCAATAGATTCGAGAGATACGTGGAATGAATTCCGCGCCACATCGATCACTTTGACATCCGCGCCTACGTAGCGCGCTGCGTCACAGGCGGAGATGCTCGTCAAAGCGCTCATGCCCACCCTGTGGCCGCTCTGGATTCCCAGGGCCAGGAAGGCCAGGTGATACGCGGAAGAAAGGGAATTCAAGGCCACCGCATGTTTAAAGCCGAAGGCCGATGCGAAGGCGCGCTCAAAGCGCTGTGTGACCGGACCCGTGGTGAGTCGGTCATTGATCAATGCGTCTAGAACGCTCTCCAGCTCCTGCTTGGACAGGGTGGGACGGTGCGCTTCTATCGGCTTATTTTTTTTTTCGCTTCTGTAAAGACCTGTTACCGCCACGATCGCTCCTCATCGGGGGACCCCCCTAATGTGCTCTGTAAAAGTATTATGTCTCATTGGGTACGTGCTCCCGTATTTGTCAAGAAATTCCCAGGCCCAGAGAACCGACGGTCCCCGCCTCACGACGCATAGCGTATGTCCGACCCGTCGACTTCCCGTCGGAACGCTTCCCGATGGCCAATAAAGAAGAAGAACATGGAGGCGGCGATGATGGTGGCGGTAATGCGGACGTCCGTGCGCGGTGAATAGAGGAAAACCGTCAGCAGTGCAAGGAACAGGCGGCCGATTTCCGCGCGGAATGCCCATCGCTTTGCTTCGAGAATCCCGCCCAGATTCAAGAGCGACAAGAATACAAATCCGCCGGCAAGCAGCTTGTCTGTGGACCCAAGGCGCGATTCATTCGTCATCAGGAATACAGAAAGCGCCACAGCGGGAATAAACTGAACGAGCACATAGAGATTCAAGGTCAGAGAAATGCGGGGTCGGAACTTGTCGTATGTGCGCGCGCTGACTTCCGGGATGGGTTTCTGCGGACCCAGGCCGCGGGGCATCCAACCCGGTTCTTTGAACCACACAAGAATCTTGTCCATCCAGTAGGGCGCTTCATAGGCAAGTCTTGCCAGGTTGAT
>JACPZR010000567.1 GCA_016195395.1 Spirochaetia bacterium | reverse complement strand
TTTCCGGTTTGTCCGAACCACCGGATGACAGGACATCAATGTATTTAGGCGCGAACGAGTCTCCCTGCTTGCGATACTGGTTGAACAGCGCCAGCACGAGCAGTTCGCCGAACGCATAGGCGTACACATAGCCCGGCACGGCGATGAAATGTGTGACGTAGCTCCACCACAGGCCGTAGTCGTCGCGCAGCGTAACGCTGTCCCCGAACATGGCCCGCTGAGTCTTGAGCCACAGTTCCGAATAGCGATCCGTCGTCAACTCGCCCCCGCTCCGGCGCGCCGTGTGGATGGCGTCCTCGAAGCGGTTCATGGTCACCTGCCGGAACACCGTTGCGAAGGTGTCCTCGATTTTGCTGGCGAGCATACTCTGGCGCACTTTGGGATCGGTCTCGCGCTTCATCATGTCGTTGAAGACGAGCATTTCTCCAAACACCGAGGCCATTTCCGCCGTCGTGAGAGGGGTATTCGCCTCAAGGACACCTTTCGGTCGTGACAGATACATGTGGACGCCATGCCCAAGTTCGTGCGCCAGCGTCATCACATCTTTGCCCAGTCCCATAAAGTTAACGAATACCCAGGGATGGACGGACGGTACACATGACGAGGCGAACGCGCCCCCGCGTTTGTTGGGCAGCACTGGCGCATGAATCCACCGCTTATCGAAAAACTCAGCGGCAACCTCGGCCATCTTCGGATGGAACGCGCCGAACGCATTCAACACGACCTGTTTGGCCTCGTCCCACTGGTAGTGCGTCTCAACTTCTTCCAGTGGCGCGTAGCGATCATAGTCGAACAGTTCAGGCACGCCCAGCAACTTCCGCTTGATTTTGTAGTAGCGCGCTACGATGTCATAACGCGAGGTTACGGCACTGATCAGTGCGTCCACCATGAGGTCCGAGGTTTCGTTGTCCAGGTTCCGATCCGAGATCCAGGTGGGGTATTTCCGCAGCCGATCCGTAGAGGCTTTCTCAGCCAGGCTCACGTTGTAAATGTAAGTCGTGGTG
>JACPZR010000566.1 GCA_016195395.1 Spirochaetia bacterium | reverse complement strand
TGGCGCCCACGCCCACGAACATTTCCACAAAGTCGGATCCGGAGATGGAATAGAACGGCACGCCCGCTTCTCCGGCCACAGCGCGGGCCAGAAGAGTCTTACCCGTTCCCGGAGGGCCCACAAGAAGGACGCCGCGCGGAATCTTTGCGCCGATCGCCTGGAATTTCTTGGGATCTTTCAGAAAGTCCACAACCTCGACGAGTTCCGTTTTGGCTTCGTCGCAGCCGGCCACGTCCGCAAACGTTACCTTGGTCTTTCCTTCCGGCGACAGGCGGGCCTTGCTCTTGCCAAAGGCCAGCGCGCGGTTGCCCGTGCTCTGGATCTGGCGCATCATGAACATCCACAAAAGACCGATCAAAAGAACAAATGGTAGTATCTGAATGATCGTCTGGAACAGACTTGATTCTTCAGGATTCACGAACTTATAGATGATGCCGTTGTCATCCAACTGCGCAAGCACCTTCTCCGAGATGGCCCCGGGAGCATTCTCTACTTCAAAAGCGACTGTCTTGGGGCGGATCTTATCGTTATCGTCCGTGGGCTCGATGATGGTGGACGGCTTTGCATAACGTCCCTCAATCTTGCGCGGATGGATACGGAGAATGAAGGGGTTTTCTTGAAAATATGAATCCTGACCTTCTTTCGTGAATATCCGGCCTATCTTTTCTTTCCCCTGGGGGGTGAGCATGAACTTGAACTGCGAAAATGTCAGCATCTCCGGCTCATCCAGTTTCCCCCGCAGTTTGGAGTTATTCTGGAAGATGTACAAAACCAAGGCCACGGCCATGATAATAAAAATGATGTATTTCAAATTCCTGTTCATATGTCATCCTGATGGAGCTACGGCTTGGACCCACGATCCGTTCCCGGCCGCCGATTTTTCACTGCTTTTTTTCCCGCCGCCTTCTGTCTGGCAAGTTAGCGAGCTCGACGGCGAACGTCAATCACTGCCGATACTTCTCTACGACTTCCTCGATATCCCCGTGCGTAATGGACCGTATAGCCGCTTCCGCGTCGTTTATGATGTTGATCAACTGGAGGTTTTCCAAGGGCTCAAATTCGTCCCCGATGTACTTGAGGCGCGTCAGGCCCTCGGCAGCCGGTCCAAATATCCCGATTCTCACACGAACGAATTCAGGGGACTTCAGGGCCACGACCAGGTTCTTGACGGCAGGGTGACCATAGTCTTCGCCCCCCTTCTCCACTACCAGGCGCCCAAGCGGGAGGGTAAAATCGTCCATGATGACGATGATGTCTTTTGGCTTGATTCTCAGGAATGAGGCAATGTACAGCGCTGCCTCGCCCGACAATTCCGAGAATGTCTGCGGCTTCAAGAGCACGACTTCTTCACCTTCGAAGTCGCCGCGCCCAATCAGTGATTTCTTTTTCTTGGTCCGGATCTCGATGTTATTGTTGTTAGCAATAACGTCGAGAATCTTGAACCCAATGTTGGCCCGGTAATTGATGAATTTCTCACCAGGATTTCCCAGACCGATGATAAGCTTCATCGCTAACCCTAAACCCGATTCCCCAATAGCGCCCTCCGCATTTACAGCGGATTACTTCTTGTCAGCGGCTGGTGCTGCTGCCCCGGCGGCCGGTGCGGCAGCGCCCTCAGCAGGAGCCCCTGCGGGACGATCTTCAACCACCATGCGTGAACGGGACACCATGAGTACAATCGGATTGCCTTCTACAAGAACTTCCCAACCGGAAGGAAGCGACAGGTCTTTCACGTGGATGGAATCGCCGATCG
>JACPZR010000071.1 GCA_016195395.1 Spirochaetia bacterium | reverse complement strand
TCAGGATCAGTTCGGCGCATTCAGCGACGAGATCGCTCTTGACAGACCGTGATCGAAGCCGCAGAGACTACCATCGTGCCGAACAGACGCGCAGAGCGGCGGCCGTTTTGGGATGCGCAGCGTTGGTTTGACGGGGCCGGGGCAAGCGGATGGCCCGGCTATACCGCCGCCGTCTTGATGGTAGGCGTCGTCACGCTGCTTAACGTTATTGTACAGCCCTATATCGGGGCCAATGCAGTCCTTCTCGTCTATCTTCTGGCAATCCTTTTAGCATCCATGATCCTGCAGAGAGGTCCCGTGCTCTTTGGCGCGGGCCTGTGCGCGCTGGCATGGAATTTCGTTTTTCTTCAGCCCTTCTACACCCTTCATATCCGCGAATTTGACGATGCGGTCATGTTTATGATGTTTTTTGCGGTGGCACTGATTGCCGGCAGCGTTACCGGGCAGCTCCGCCAGCAGGCTTTAGAAACGCGGAAACGGGAAGAGCAGCTTGCCTTTCTCAATGCCACAGCGTCGCGAATGAACATGGTGCTGGGATTGGAAGAAGTCGTTGCGGCGGCAGAAGAAAGATTTTGGGAACGATTTTCAGGAGAAGCCGTGATCTTTCTTTTGGATGAAAAGGAAGATCCTCACCGGGCCCCCTGTCACAGCGGGCGTTTTCTAACGGGGCGTGCGCTGGACCAGGCCCGGTCGGCTCTGGCGGGTGGACCAACGGCGGCGGTTCTGGAGGGGACGGGAACTTTCTTTCTGCCTCTTTGGGGCCGCCAGGGAAAGCCGGTGGGCGTAGTGCAGCTTTCCATCGCGCCCAATCACCCCCTGACGAACAATGACGGAACTCTCCTCTCGGCTTTCGTTGACCAGCTCGGCATACTCTTGGACCGCGAACTGCTTGTGCAGCTTTCGCAGAAGATCCGCACAAACGAAGAGATCGATAAACTTTACACAACGCTTCTCAACCTGATAACGCACGAACTCCGCACACCCATGTCAATTATCAAGGGCGCCATCACTGTGATGCGGGAAGGAGCGTTTGCCAATCGTCCGCAGGATACGGCCGGCCTTGCCTCTGAAGCGCTCGACTCTCTTGCGCGGTTGGACCGGCTCGTTGAAAATCTTCTGGATATGAGCCGCATTGAATCCGGCAAGCTGAAGCTGAACCTTGACTGGTGCGATCTGGCAGACATCGCCGGCAGCGCTGTGCGTCACGTGCTCCACGATTTTCCTGAAGGCAGAGTCAAGCTCCTGCATGACCATTCTCATTTGATCCGGTTGGATTTCAATCTGATGGAAAAGGTCTTCTACGGCCTTCTGCGCAATGCTTTGATACACAATCAGGCCATGAGGGAAACGGGTGATCTTGAACTTACGCTGGCCAGCCGTTTTACTCCAGCGCAGCTTCAGATAACGATCCGCGACAATGGAAAAGGCCTCCCGTCGCCCTTGGCCGCGCACCCGTTCGCAAAATTTTCCCGGGGAAACGACTCGGTGGAGGGGCTGGGTATGGGTCTTTCTATTGTGAAGGGGATCGTGGAAGCCCACGGGGGCGCTGTCCGCTACGAATTCGACGAAGGAGCAAAATTTATCCTGGAGTTCCCTGTGACCAGTGAAAACACACGACCATTCCGGATCGCAAAATGAACGACTCACCCACAAGAGTACTCGTCGTTGACGATGAGAAATCGATCCAAAAGTTCCTCCGCATCTGGCTGGAAAATGAAAGCTACAAAGTGATCACGGCCTACACCGCGCAGGAAGGGTTGAAAAAGGTCACGGAGGACCATCCCGACCTGGTACTGCTGGACATCTTTCTTCCGGATCAAAGCGGTTTTGAAGTTCTGTCCGCTGTGAGGGCCTGGAGTTCGCTTCCCATCATCATACTTTCCGTGCAGGGTGAAGAAAAGGAAAAGATCCGGTTTCTTGACGCGGGCGCCAACGACTACGTAACCAAACCGTTTTCTCCCGGAGAACTTCTAGCCCGGATCCGCGCGGCCCTTCGTCAGCGGATGCCTGCGGGGGAAGCCGCGTTCAAGTCGGGCCGGTTGGAAATTGATTTTGCGCACCGACTGGTCATGGTGGAAGGAAAGAAGATCAAGCTGACAAGAATTGAGTACAATATCCTGAGCCTTCTTGCGCGTCACGCGGGGAAGGTGGTTACACAGACACAGATCATGCGCGAGGTATGGAAACCGGGAATGGAAACGGAAACCAATCTTCTGCGGGTTTACGTTGCAAATTTGCGGAAGAAGGTGGAGCAGCGTTCCGACGATCCGGAGCTGATCATCACGGAACCGGCCGTGGGATACAGGCTCATGGTGATCTAGCTGGGTCATCCAGCGTCCAAGATTCTCCCAGGGGCGACCACGCGCGGCGCGCTTGGGCCCAATTTTCCTACTTGACTGGGCCCTCGGGTGGCAAAGTCCTGTCCGCTTGAGCTGCCTTAGCTCAGTTGGTAGAGCAACTGATTTGTAATCAGTAGGTCGTGGGTTCGAAGCCTACAGGCAGCAAGCGGAAGCAGCGCCGAGCACAGATGTGCAAGCCGTGATGCTTTTAAGAATGAAGGGCAGATTCCCGAGTGGTTAAAGGGACCAGACTGTAAATCTGGCGGCTCCGGCCTTCGAAGGTTCAAATCCTTCTCTGCCCACAGTATCCCCGCCGGTTCCCGGCGGCAGTAGTCCATCCCAGGTCATTTACCAGGCGTCAGTAACGGGGCGTGACTCGAGTGTGCGGGACCCGTATACGGCTGCCACGTGTCGCTCGGGAACACCGGAGACAGCCATGCGAGCCGTGCCCAGACCACCAGAGAGAGAACCAGTGTTGCTGCCGCAAACGCCTTGAAGCCGCGCGGATACGTTCCCTCGTCCATCTGCGCACAGAGCAGAATCGAGAGCGGCACAAGCAGGGTGAACATCCGTCCAACGTTTTCAAAAATGCCCCAGAAGTAATAGTAGTCGGCCACAAGGATCGAGAGAGCGGTGAGGAGCACAGCCAGCGCATACGGCACAGCCCGACGACGGACCTGCGTCACCCCGACAACCACAGAGCCCGCGAGCACAAGAAGCAGAATAAGCTTGGCGCTGTGCTTTACCAGCGCTCCCCATTGTTTTCCTGCCGTCATTTGGAGCGCGGTAGACAGCACGCCGCGGATCCCGTCCAAGGGAGAAAGAAACGTGCCGAGAATCTCCGCCGGCACCATTCCGTGCGCTTTCCTAAGGTAAAACTGCCACAAGACCGGCGGCAATAACGTCAGCGCCACTGTCGCAGTCCTTGCCACATCTCTGCGCCAAAGGGCCGCAAGCCCAAGAGGAAATAAAAGAAAGAGCGACGACTCTTTGGTAAGAAGCGCGAGGGCAAAGCATATCCACGCCGCCACGACGCCGGCGCGTTCCCGTCCGGCCATCGGGATCGTTGTCCAGAACGTTATGCCACCCAAACGCAGCGTTCTCCGTTCTGCGGCGGTGTCCGCGGCCCAAAAGGGAAAGAGTTCGCCTTTACGCCGGAAAAAGTACAGCCCAAGGACCAGAAGAGACGAAACCAAAGAGTCGCTGACAAGAACAGAGAATGCCTGCAGATGAAACGGTGACGCAATATAGAGGAACGTTAGATACCGCTTGTCCGCCGGCAGCATACGAAAGAGAGCAGCGGTGGCCGCGCCCAGAAACAGAAGCTGCACAAGAATCATTCCCGCCACAACACCCCATGAGCCAAACAGAGAGAACGGGGCAGCGAGGAGCGGGTACCCCACACGCGGAGCCCTGTAAGCATTGTTGAAGCCTTCCGGCCAGACACCCCGCTCAAGCAGCGTGCGGGCAAAGAAATAGAAGATCTGCCCGTCGTAGCCGTTCCCGCCGAATTCTTCGTTGGCAGTAAACCGCACGGCGCCGCGCGGCATGTAAGAGGCGTTTTGCTCCGCGTAATAGTGCCCAAAGTGGATCATGGCCGTGGGGTTCCAGTCATATCGCCATATCGCGGCCGATACAGCGAGAATGTAGTAGGCTAGGAATGCCAAAAGCACACCGCGCATGGTCAGCGTCCGGCCGCCTGCTCTTCCTTTCGTTTTCAGGAGATGCCAGCCAAATTTTGCCGCAAGCTTCAGTACGCGCCCGTTGAACGACGAGTTGGAAAAGACGTATGTAATGGGCACTTCACCGAACGTCATCCCGGATCGGATACACAAGGCCAGAGCTTCCATGTGAAAATCGAACGCCTTTGAGATCAGCTCTGCTTCCGCAACTTTCCCGGCGGCCCTCCGCGAATAACGTCGAAAACCGCCTGTGCAGTCGCGGATTCCCGGACCCAGCAGATTGAACCAGCCGGGAGTGAGAGCATAATTGACTAGTCGGGCCGCGCCAAAAGAAATGAGGCGGCGGTAGAGCGGGACGTTTTCCGTTTCTGTCCGGGTTCCTATAACCACGTCGATCGACGGATCAAAAGTTAAGAAGCCGGGGATGGCGTCCGGATCGTGGGAAAGCCCGGCATCCATTGTGATGATGAACTCGTAGCCTTGTGCCGTGCCGTAGCGCATCCCATCTTGAACGCCTTTGGGTATGTGTGTTGCCTTTTCGTGCGTGATGACGTTGAGCGCGTGCTTGTGCTTCCCTGCGGTGCACTCCGCTTGGATAGCCTTGAGGATCGCGGCGGTGCCGTCGCGGCTTCCGTCATCGGTGACGGAGACATCGGCATAGGCCAGAGTGCGTGTCACCACCTCGCGGATGGTTTCTTCTTCGTTGTGCGCCGGTATTACAACCAGGCAGTTGCTTTTCTTCATACGATATCGGCGCGCAGCTTGTTATGCCGTGCGGTTTCCGGCCATGTTGCGATTCAGAATGCCCACGGCGCGTTGGTTGTCTCCAGTATTCAGGATCAGAGTTGAAATGCCCTCGCGCGCTTCCGTGGCGTAGACGTAGTTGATATTGATGCTCGCGTCACTCATGAGTTTTGCCACATGTTCCAGAATCCCGGGGCCGTCTGTCAGCTCGGCGCGGATAACGTCGCTTTCAACAACCATCAATCCCGCTTCTCCCAAAAGGTGGGCGGCCTGCACAGGTTTGTCTACAACCAGCCGGATCAGGGCATGGTCTACGTGGTCGATGACGGAAACGCCCAGGATATTGATCTTCTCGTCAGAGAGGGAGCCGCAGATGTCTGCGAGTGTTCCCGGCTGGTTTGTGGCCAGCACGGTAATCTGTTTAACAATGTCCATGAGAAACTCCTTCCGCAGCGCGGATGTACTTCACGGTCCAGACCTATTTCCGTCCTCCTGCGGAGACATCGGTCGCTTGGACCTGGTCAAGAAAGCGCACAGCTTCCTTGATGATCATGTCTTTGTCTGTCTTCTTGTAACGGCTGAAGAGTACGTGGTCGCCATCAGGAACCGCCACAGCGCGGTTCAAGGCGTTGGCTTGTTTACCTCCAAATTTTGCGAACGCTTCAAGCATGGCTTTGACGCTCGCTGCGTCGTCTTGATGTGCCTCATCCCTGTAATAATAGAGCATGAGCACGGGCGACTTGATTTGTGCAAAGATGTTGTCTTTTGCCGCTTCGTGGCTTGTGTCGGCCACGGACTGAACCGCGGACAAGTACTGTTTACTGTACCAGCAGGACTGCCAACCCTGCTCCCACCCCTTGGCGTCCGATGTGTCCCGGATTTTGCCCATGATAAGAGTGGCGAGCGTTATCCCTCCCGGAATGTGGGCGATCTTGGCCGCGCTGCTTGCGAAATCAATGAAAGGAGAGGAGACCAACGCTGCGGATACAATGTCCGGGTGCTTGGCGGTAACGTATAATCCCAGAAGGCCTCCCATGCTGGTGCCGGACACTACGATCTTCTCACCGAGCAAAGGCATCATCCGCACCGCTTCTTCCGCTTCGTTCAGATAGTCTGCAGCGGTGGCTTTTGCGTGCTCCTCCATGTTGGTACCGTGGCCCGGGAGGCGCAGAAAATAGGCGTTTGCGTTATACCGCTCTGCCAGGCGCTCAATGACTTCCTCGCCTTCTCCCCGGCACGAGCCAAAGCCATGTATATAGAGGAAAGCGATCTTGGATTTACCCGGGACCTTACGAATCAGCCGCTCTTCCGTGCCCGGGCGCGCGCCCAAAGCAGAGCTGGCTTCCCGCTTCATCCGGTAATAGGCGTCAAAATCGGTTGGAAGAGGGCGCTCGCGGTATTGATAGCTGTTCTTTGGGATCAGAAAAATTCCCAGAATAACGGCAGTTACCACCCCCGCGATGTAATACTTTGTCTTTTGTCCCTGAATCACAACCATCCCCCTGACCGATACTCATTACAGTCCATGCAGTCACATAGCGTCATGTCCGCCGTTGTCACTGGAAGTGCCATACGGTTTTGCGTTTTCCCCGAGCCTAGGAACGCTTTTCCGTCAGGCCATCCTCTGTTAAAGGATTTTCCCAGCGAAAAAATCCCCGTACACAAAGATGCGCAGGGAATGCTCCGGGCACAGAAGAAGAACCTGAAGATCATCTTTGACCCGCCTACGGGAAATTTCAAGACATCTTTAGGGCCGCTCGACTTGGAAGGCACAATCCAGACCGGTCACTACGCTAGTCCTTTGTTCCTGGTGCGACTGGGCATGGACGACACAATCTACGGCCTTGGCGCGGCAACATCCAAACCCAACCGGAACAACCAGCGCTTCCGTCTCTTCAACTACGACACGCTTTTTTACACGATAAAAGAGAGCTCTTACACATCGTTTCCGTTCTTTCTGATACGACGCCAGAACAGCTTCATTGGCGTGTATCTGAATACAACGCTTCCGGCGCAGGTCACCACAGGCAACTCCGACAACGATCCCTCCGGGCCGTGCATCCGTTTCGATCTCCAGAGCGGCGGCCATCCCATGCCCATCGATGTATTTGCGTTTCAGGGAACGATTCCGGAAATTCTCAAACAATATTCACAGATCTGCGGCAGACCGTTTCTGCCCCCGGCGTGGGCCCTGGGATTTCAGCAGTCGCGTTGGTCGTATCGAAGCGCAGACCGCGTGTTGGAGCTGGCCGACAGGTTCCGACGTGAAGAAGTCCCGTGCGACGCTATCCACTTGGACATCCACTACATGGATAAGTACAAAGTCTTCACCTGGGATCCCAAACACTTTCAGGACCCGGCGGGGTTGCACCAGAAGCTGGAAGAGCTGGGCATGAGGACAGTAGGGATCGTTGACCCGGGCGTAGCCACCGTGGAAGGATACGCGCCCTACGAAGATGGTCTCCAGAAAGATTACTTCTGCAAGAAGAGCGACGGGACACCTTACGTGGGCCGCGTCTGGCCGGGCGCTACGACGTTCCCGGACTTCACGCGCGAGGAAGTCCGAAAATGGTGGGGCCATCATCACAAGCCGATCTTTGACGCCGGCGTGTCCGGCATCTGGAACGACATGAACGACCCAGTTCTCAAAATGGGAAAGAACTATGATCCACTGAAAGAGGACATCACGCATAAGGGCGGCTCACACCGTGAAGTGCGGAACGTCTACGCCAACTATGAAGCGGAAGGAACATGGAAAGGGTTTGAAGAGCATCTGCCGGACAGGCGGCCCTTCATCGTTACGCGCTCCGGCTTCTGCGGAATTCAACGTTATTCAGCTGTTTGGACAGGGGACAACCGGTCCAACTGGAAACACATGAAAGCCAACCTCCACATGGTAATCAACCTTGGTCTGACCGGTGTTCCATTTTCCGGCGCCGACGTGGGCGGCTTTGGCAGCGGCACGGACATTCCGGGCCTCTACCAGTGGGCAGCGTTCAAGTTCCGGAAGGACAAGGAATTATTCTCCCGCTGGCTGGAACTTGGCTCTTTGATGCCGTTCTTCCGCGCGCACACAACGCTCTATTCGTACGATCAGGAACCCTGGTCCTTTGGCGATGAGGTGCTGGCCATTGCCAAAAAACACATCCGACGGCGTTATCGCCTGCTTCCGTACATCTACGCGCTGGCTCATCGCGCGCACGTCACGGGCGAACCCATGGTCCGTCCGTTGTTCTACGAATTTCCGGAACTTCCGGAAGGGCACGGAGCGGATCAGTTTATGCTGGGATCGTCGCTTCTTGCGGCGCCGGTCTTGGAACCGCGCGCGGGCACGCGCCGCGTGATTCTTCCTCCCGGCGACTGGTACGAATTCGAAAGCTGCAAAAAATACACCGGCGGACGCGAAGAGATCATCGACGTGGGTCCGGGCTTTTATCCGCTCTTTGTCCGCGCCGGGACGGTGCTGCCTGTCTGCGCCGGCGGACGGAATGTTATAGAAAGTTTAAGATCGCCTCTGGCTTTGGAGGTGTATCCGGGTCCGCAGTTGTCCGGCCGACTGGTTCTTGATGACGGCCTCACTCTCGCCGCTGACCGCGGGGAGATTTTCGATCTGGAAATCTCCGGCAAAGAGGATCGCACAGGGAACATCGCGCTGGAGCTTGCAGTCCTCAAGCGCAAGTTCTCTCCGGAGCAGAAGCAGATCTCGATCCGGCTTCCGGTGAACTACCGCATGATGGAAGGCCGGGGACGTCGTCAGGAAGGCGTGGGCGTGAATCTTTCGCGGGAAGACCGCCGCTTTACGATGTACTCTTACGACGTTTCACTCCAGAACCAGAAGCTCGAGTTCCCGTACCGCTCTTCTTGGAACGGATGAGCGCGCGTTTCTCGGCCGGCTCCATACCTTTGATCTGTGCTTCTCTGCGTGACGCAGTGGAACGGTCCCGTTTCTTTTCCAGGTAGAGTATCTTTTTAGGCGGATCGATCCGGAAGAAACGGGCGCCGCCTTTTCCGGACACATGCTCCTGAAATCGCCGTTCCGGGTCCGTAGTAATGCCCGTGTAGAGCCGGCCGTTTGTGGTTTCAATGATGTAGACGAACCAGGCCAGTTACGCAGCCTTGCGCGCTTTTGGGACGGGAATCTCGATGGAGAAAATGGTGGAGTTCCCCGCGGACCTGTATTGGATCAATTTGGAAAACATGATGTCCACACCAAACGGTCTGTAGCCTTCGCGCAAAAAGAGAACGATACTTCTGAGGCCCGCCCCAAAGCCGCCGCCCGCATGATCTTCCTGTTTGTCATAGAGCTTAACGGCCGCCTGGAAGGCGTCACGCCCCGCGTTCATCAGGTCTTCTTTGATCTTCTCCAGATTGAACTCAACGCGGTTTTTGTCCACGATGGTGATGGGAGAGTTGTTGATAACGTTGATCGTGAAGGCTTTAGAGTCGCCCTTCTTGCGGATGCGGAGAGTAACGTCGATCTTCTTGCTGAACTTCTCAGATAACGCAAAGGAGTTGGTCTTGTGGAGTTCAATCAGTTTCAGGATCGACGAGGTGAGATCCACCTGCTGGAGGCCGTACTTTTTCAGAAGGTCTACCTGGTTGTGTTCAATGGCGTAGTCGATGTCACGCAGGAGCTTGGTTTCCTGGATATCCGGCTGATCCTTCTTGACGCGCTGGTAGAGAGCGTTCCGCAAAATCGCCCAGCGGTTGTTGGCTTTGTTGGCGTTATTGATGAGTTCACCCAGAGACCAGAAGACCGCCTCGCCCAAGAGGTCATAGTCCCCTATGTCCCCCGACGGGTTGGGCGTTGGATCCTGGAAAACGGCAAGGATCGTCTTGCGCAGACGGCTTTCCACGGTGGGAATGTAATCCTTCCCAATCGAGAGGACCTGATCGGCCTTTTCCAAGGCCTCCGCGTTGATAAAATCGGCGTCCGTCATTCTTACTGGATCAGACGAGCGGCTGGGTCCGTCGCTTCAACCCTTTTTTTGTACTAGAACGGCCATAAGCCCTTTTCGTTACAAAAACGGTCCGCGCGTGTCCGTGCACAGACCTTCCCGGCGGGTTGGCTAACCCGCAAGGTAGGTCGCATGCTCCAAAACGATGATTTGGTCCTAAAAAGCGGTGATCAGTAGCGCCGGTCTCTGCCGCCGCCGCGATCGCCTCTGTCACCGCGATCACGTCCGCCGCCACCGCCGCCGTCGCGGGGAGGCATGGGGCGAGCTTCGTTGACAACCAGCGCGCGTCCTTCCAGATCTGAACCGTTGAACTTCTCAATGGCCGACTTGGCTTCGTCCGGCGTCGTCATTTCAACAAAACCGAAACCGCGTGAGCGGCCGGTTTCACGATCAGTCACAACGCGGCTAGACGCTACGTTTCCAGACTGACTAAAGAGGGTGCTGAGATCATCGCTTGTGAAGCGATACGGGAGATTTCCTACGTACAGTTTCGTCGACATACCTAACCTGGCTGCAGCCGGAACAGAGTCCGGGCGTGCAGATATAGCCTGCTTTTAGTGCGGGCTGGTGCAATATTTAAAACACCGCTAAAAGAATGCAATCCTGTTTCGACGCTTTTTCGTTGGCGCACAAAGTCGTCGGTTTTTTGTGCCGCTATGCTTCAACCGGCCCAGGCCCGCACCAATAAGCTCCTCCTCCTTCAAATTCTCCTGCTGGACCTGATGGGTTTCTCCCTGATTTTCCCATTGGTCCCAAACCTCTTGGATTACTACCTCAAACATGCGGTGGAGAATCCCATGGACGCCTACCTGCCCCGTTTGGCCGCCATGCTTGCCGGCCTCTTGCCCACCACCGCGGAACATGCGGAGGCCAATACGATCGTTTTGTTTGGAGGCGTCCTTGCCTCCATCTACTCCTTCCTGCAATTTCTGAGTTCTGCGTGGTGGGGCCGGCTGTCAGACAAGATGGGCCGTCGTCCCGTTCTTCTGCTCACCAGCGGGGGTTTGGTTTTGTCCTATGTTCTTTGGATTTTCTCGTCGAGCTTCACTGTCTTTCTGCTTTCGCGCGTGCTGGGTGGATTGATGGCCGGCAACATGGGCGTGGCCTCGGCGTCAATGGCTGACATGTCCAGCAAGGACGAGCGCACCAAAGCGATGGGCATGCTCGGCGCCATCTTTGGTGTTGGTTTCATATTGGGGCCTGCTGTCGGTGGCATTGTCTCCAAGTGGGATCCCACAACTACTTTCCCGGGGATTCCGTTCATTCATCCGTTCTCTGCCTGCGCCTTTGCTGCGGCGCTCTTGTCCGGGTTCAGCGCGCTCAGGAACTTTATGTCGTTCAAAGAGACGATCCCGGAACGCGCATCCCAGGCAGCGCCCTCTACCGGGGAAGCCATCCCTGAAAAGCGATGGGTGGAAAATCCTTTTGGAATTCTGCGCCGCGAATTGGGCTTTGAAGGGTTCTTTTACCTGGTATTGATCACGTTTCTCTTTACTACTCTCTTTGCCGGCTTTGAATTCTCGATAACGTTCTTTTACAAGCTCGACTTTGGTCTGTCTCCCGCGTCCATTGCCTTTGTCTTTGTTTACATTGGTGTTCTGATCGCGGTGGGACAAGGCGTGCTTGTTCGCCGTATGGCGCCGCGGTTCCCGGAAAAAGTTCTGGCTTTGGTGGGTCTCGCGATGATCCCCATTCCTCTGTATCTTTTGGCGCGGACGGCGCCGAGCGTGGGACTCTCTCTGCTTGTTCTGCTTCCCATGACGCTTGGCTCTTCCCTGATCCGGCCGGCGTTGTCCGGACTTGGCAGTCT
>JACPZR010000563.1 GCA_016195395.1 Spirochaetia bacterium | reverse complement strand
GGTGCTTGATCCCATGCGCGCTTGGCCGGTAACCCCGCACTTTTAGGATACGCATGTCACAGGACTGGGTAAAAGAATGCGGGATGGAAGGATAGGTCGTGCGCCTCAAGATACTTGACCGTTACGTAGCCGTTGAATTCCTGAAGGCCTTTCTCCTGGCGCTGGCCGGGCTGGTTCTGATTGTCGAGATGATGAACGTGCTCGACAACATTCGAAACGAACCCAACAAGCCGCCGGATCACGTGGCGCTCTATCTTTTGTTCACGATACCCCAGACAACGTCACTCGTGGTGCCCGCTGCGCTCATGTTCTCTGTATGCTTCGTCGTGGCACAACTCACAGTCTCGAGGGAGATGGTGGCCGTGCAGTCGGCGGGCGTGCCGTTTTTCAGGGGCGTGGCGCCCATCCTGATCTTCAGCGGGCTTCTTGTGATCGTGATGTTCTTTTTTCAGAACTTTGTTGTCACGCCGTCGAACGAACTGTCCGCGCGTGAGCTGGCCATCATCCGGAAGAATCGCGGCACCGTGAAAGATTTGATCTGGCAGCGCAATCTGCGCGGCAGGGAAGGCTACTACTTCATCTACTTTCTGGACCGCGAGAAGCTCGCGATCATGGGCGGGTTCAACTATCTTGCCATGCAGGACGGCCGGCCAAGCCGCATGCTCCAGGCACACGCGGGACGTTATCGCCCTGAGTCCAAGGACTGGGTGTTTCAAAAGGTGCGCATCATTGAGTTCACGCCTGAGCCCCAGGTAAAGAAGATCACGGACCACGAAGAATGGACGGAAACGCTGCCCGATGACATCGAGTTTTTCAACGCCCCGTCTTCTGACCCGGGGGAGATGACGCTCGGCGAATTGTGGGATGAAATGGCGCGCAGGAAGCGCCTCGGCATTGCCGCTGTTCAATATCAGGTTCAGTTTCACGCGAACATCGCTTTCCCTCTGATGTCTCTTGTTGTCGCGTTAGTTGGCGCTGTTGTGGGGAGCATGGGAAATATTCGTTCCGGCGGGCCGCTCTTTCGGTCGCTTCTGTTGTCAACCGCAACGTTCTTCACATATCAGATGGTGTTCCGGCTGGGACAGAACCTGGGAAACAACGGCATTCTTCCTCCTCCGCTCGCCGCTTGGGGACCTACGGGGATTGCCATGGCGCTGGCGGGATTTCTCGTGTACAGGAACCTTCGTTGACGGACATAGCGGCAGGCAATCAGATCTTCCGGCATTTTGGCGACGAGGCTGCGCTTGCTCTCTACGCGAAGGGCGCATGGCGCGGGTCCGGTGTGCAGGCGGGCGCATCTGTTCACCCTGACATCCCG
>JACPZR010000582.1 GCA_016195395.1 Spirochaetia bacterium | reverse complement strand
GCCGGGCTCTCTCAACTGGGCGCCCAGGCCAGCAGCGGCATGGCCACGCCGGAAAAAGCCACCCCTGAAGAAGACGAACGAAGAAACCGGGCCCGCGATCTGATGCGCAGCAAACTCCGCGAAGGAAGCTTGGAAGAGAAGGATGTGGAGATCGATGTGGCAGCGCAGGCTGCTCCTATGGTTCAGGTGTTGTCGGGCCAGAATATGGAAGAGATCGACATGCAGGTTCAGAACATGCTGGGCGACCTTCTTCCAAAGAAGCAGAAGCGCCGCCGCTTGTCCGTCGCGGAGGCCAGAAAAGTTTTGTTGGAAGAAGAGGCGGACCGGCTGGTGGATGCCGACCGCGTTCAAATGGAAGCGGTGCGGCGCGCAGAACAGATGGGAATCATCTTCGTGGACGAGATCGACAAAATCTGCTCCCGAGGGGGCGGAGGTGGCAGCGGTCCGGATGTATCCCGCGAGGGTGTCCAGCGGGACCTGCTGCCGATCGTTGAAGGGGCAACCGTTAATACCAGGCACGGCCCCGTTAAGACGGACCATGTCCTCTTTATTGCGGCAGGGGCCTTTCACACGTCCAAACCATCGGACTTGATTCCCGAACTCCAGGGACGTTTCCCCATCAGGGTAGAACTGGGTAAGCTCACGGAGAAGGATTTCCGCCAGATTCTCACAGGTCCCAAAAACTCGCTCGTGAAGCAGGCAGAAGCGCTTCTCCGCGTTGAGAACGTTACTCTTGAATTCCAGGAAGACGGGTTGGATGAAATCGCACGCACGGCTTTCCGCGTGAATGAAGAGACGGAAAACATTGGAGCGCGCCGGCTTCACACAATCATGGAGCGTCTCTTGGAAGATCTTTCTTTCCGCGCCTCCGACCTGCCGGAGTCGGAACGTCATGTGCGCATTGACGCGGGATACGTGCAGGAAAGACTGCGTGCGATCGTTGAAAACCGTGACTTGAGCCGCTATATCCTGTAACGTTATGGAGAGCCCTTTTCGGAAGAAGAAAGCCGGAGCCGAGAGCGCCGGTGAGAGACCCCGCGCTCTTTCCGCGGACCAGCTTCTTGCGTTCCTGTCCAAGTGGGGGCGACGACTGACGCCGATCCCCGAACCTTCCCCCGTCCGCCCGCCGCCTGCGGTCCAGCATTTCTCCCTGGTTCTGTTCTTCCTGAAGGCGCTCCCGCTGTTGGCTGTGGCGGCGTTTGCTGTTTCCCTGTTCTGGGATACCACAGGCCAGATGGTTCTTCCGTGGCGGGACCAACCTGTGCCCCTGAAGGGCCTCCTGCGCATGATTGCGGTGAGCGCTCTGATCGGTTACGGAACCAACTGGGTGGCCATCAAAATGCTGTTCTATCCGCGCCAGAAACATCCGCTTCTTGGGCAGGGATTGATCCCCGGCCGTAAAGACAAGATCGTGATGCGCCTTGCGGATTCCATCACGGAAGAGATCATCAATTCAGAGCTTATTCTTGAACAGGTGAGGGCCAGCGGTCTCATTCGAAAACACCGCGAGAAGATTCTCGACAGTCTTCGTGACGTTATGCGCAACCGTGAATTCAGAGCCGACCTTCTGGCTCTGACGGAACTCTACGTGACCAGTTTCCTCAGGTCAGGCGAGTTACAGCACCGCATCCGCGACTTTGTCAAGGCCATCGATTTTGAGGACGTGGGCGCGTTAGAAGGCGGGATCATTAAGATATACCGCTTTCTCCAAGGCGATCAAGACGTTACCTCACGGCTGGAGCAGATGACGGGATCAGTGACGTTCAGAGCGGAGAAGTTTGAGGATGCCCTCGGCGCCTATCTGGACGAACTGCCGGACACCATCGGTCAGAATGCCCAGCTGATTGAAGACTACGCCCTTGGGGCCATCGTGTTCCTCATTGAACAGATCAACGTCCGCGACATTGTTCAGGAAAACCTCCGCAAGTTCGATGAGATCCGTCTGGAGAGGCTGTTGTTGCGCTCTACGTCAGACCAACTCCAGTTCATCGTCTATCTGGGGACTTTACTGGGTATCCTTGGCGGGTTTTTTATCTGGCTGCCGTTTGAATCTACGGCCCTGATGGGGACGCTTGGCGCTCTCATCTTTGTGATCGACGCCATACTGTACCGGCGGAAGGCCGCGTCGGGCGCAGGCCGCGATGACGCTACTTCCCATCCCCCTGAATGATTTCCTGTTGATCCAGATGGGAACGGATCCGCGTGATGATGGACGCGGGAATTCTCACACCAAAGTCGCGCAGGCGGTCCTGGTATTTCCGAAGCGACCAAGTGTGACGCGAACTCTTGATCAATCCGTCAAAGAGAATCCAGAGGCTGGGCTGGAGCGTTTCAATGATCCGCGGATTTTCCATCAGCTGCATCTGGTAGGGACGGAGAAGGCGCGCGTTGACGCTCCTGCAGATGGACCGATAAAAAGCAAACTTGAGCAGCACGGGAGAATCGCCCGCGCCCGCAGCGAGATCTTTGTCCAGTTGCACCAGATTAACGCAGTCCACCACCTGTACCTCATACGGGTTGGGTGAATATTCACGCACCAGCGTGCGCAGAAGCAGGTGCTCCACGTAGGCCCGTGTGCGGCAGGTGTCCGGCTGGCATTCATTTACATTGCAGTCTTCACACCGCAGATACAGGACAACATCCACGTCAGAGCCGGGCGCCGCCTGTCCAAAATTGACAGACCCAAGAAAATCGAAGGCGATCGGCAGGCCGGCAGCGTTCATAATCTTCGCGAAGTGACGAAAATTCTTCACGCGGAACCGGGACTCCATGGTCTCGTGCTTGCGGAAATACTTCTTTAGTTCGTTGAACTGCTTGATGAGCGCGTGCTCGGCAAACGGGGGGATCATCGTGCCACCGCCCCCGAGGGGTCCCGGACAAAGAGCGTCAAATCCAACGGACAGCCAGCGGCCGCATCCTGGTGCAGAGAGGAATCCCACCCCTCCGGTGTGCGCCGCACCTCCATGACGGTGCGGACCGATTCATTGTGCAGACGCATCAGGTTCACCTGCAAAACATTCCGTTTCTCCATGATGATTTCCGCAAACGTTCCGCCGGACTGCCAGCCCGTTATAGAGTCGACCCCGCCAAAGTTCGAGGGGTTCAAAAAAACCGTCCCATTTTTTGCTGCTACACCGTAATCTTCATGAACGTGGCCGGAGATCACGAGCGACGGGGAGTGGCTGTCCAGATAGTTGCGTATTCCCAACGATCCCGCATTGCCCATTCCCGGGATTCTGTCAAAATAGCCGTAGGCGGGATTGTGAAGGACCAGCACATCCGGTTCTACATCGGAAAAGAAATCTTCCGGTTCTGAAAACAGGCGGCCGTTCTTCTGCTTTTCGTGGTACGCCACTGCGAGTTTCTGCGGGATGCCGGGAGTAGCAATGGGGGCGCCGCCGTAACCCGCAAACGTGAGACCGCGGAACACTACGGAATTATGATGGAGATCCCGCGCGCTCAGCGCTGTGTAACGGAGGTCCAGGTCGTAGTTCCCCGGGAGCACACGGCACTCGGCGTGGCTGTACTTGCGGATCAGTTCCTCGATCAGCTGGTATTTTTCCTTCATCGTCTTGGCTGCTTTGTTGTACAGCAGCCGGTAGTCCGCAGCTTTCATGATTAGATCGCCGGACTTGTATTTGTCAGGGAAGCGCAGGATGTCGGAGGCCATGTCATGCGGCGTTGTTTCAGGAATGCCCATTTCCCGCGCGAGTGACCAGAAGTCTTCCTGGAGACAGACGAACTGGTAGATCTTGTCTTCCTGATAAAATGCTTTGTAGAGAATGTCGCCGGAGAGAAGATACAGGTCAGCGGTGGTGTTCTTCAGAACAATCCGGAGTTCCCGCAGCGCATCGTGTATGTCTGTGAGATAGACGATCTTCATAGAGTGCGGCCTTTTGCAGCCAGGCGGGAAAGCTCTGCTTTCAGTTTCGATTGGAAGGCGCCCAATGTAAAACGGTTAACGCTCTTCTGGAAGTCCACTGTTTTGTAACGCTGCGTTTCCGCTGCTTCAACGGCGGCATTCAGGGAGTCCGCAGTCTGGTCGTCAAAAAATGACCCCGTCTTCCTATCAACGACGGTTTCAAGAGCCCCGCCCCGGCCGTAAGCGATTACCGGAACTCCCAACGACTGGGCCTCAACGGGCACAATGCCAAAGTCTTCCACGCCCGGGAATACAAGACCGCGCGCGCTCTTCAGCATTTCGATGGCTTCCTGCCGCGGGAGCTCTCCCGTGAAATGAATCCCCGGACCACCCATGCGACGGAGCTTTACTTCTTCAGGCCCGCGGCCCACTACCACAAGTTCGCGTCCGCTCTGGCGGAATGCGTCAATGGCAAGATCAATCCTCTTATACGGCACAAGCGCGGACAGGACGATGTAGTAGCCGTCGTCTTTCTTTCGGACAGGCACCTTGTGGCCGTCTGTAACGCATGGCGGTGGAACCACTGCAGCCGATCTCCCATAGTATTTGCTGATTCGCTGGGCCACAAACGCGCTGTTACATAGAAACCTGTCGACCCTGTGGGAGGACGAGGAGTCCCACATCCGCAGATAGTTGGAAAAGAACGGAATAACGAAGCGACCGGCGATCCCTTTGTAAGGGAAGTAGTCGTGGTACATATCCCACACATAACGCATGGGACTGTGAACGTAGCAGATGTGAGGCACTCCCGGAGGAGGGATGACGCCCTTTGCCACGCAGTGCGAGCTCGATACGATCAAATCGTAGCCGCGGAAATCAAAGAGTTCAATGGCCGTGGGGAAGAGCGGAAGGTAGTGCCGGTAGAAACGGCTCTTCAACGGCAGACGGTCAACGAAACTGGCGTGGACCGGGCGGTTTGAGATGGTTTCCGAGACGCTTCCTTTGTTGTGGATCAAAGTGAAGAGTTCGGCGTCAGGGAAGAGTCCCAGAATGGCCTCAAGGACCACTTCGCCTCCGCGCATCCCTGTCAGCCAGTCGTGCACAACGGCTATGCGCCGGAAAGAGTCCACGCGGCACGTGAAATCGCTCCCGCCTTGGAGGCAAGCCAAACATGCTTGCTCATCGGAGCGGGCAGGGTGTGCTGGCTGTATGGCGGATCGTACGCTGTATCTCACAGCCCAGGACGGGATGAATCTCGTGGGGACCATTCTGGAAGCGCGGCGTCCCCGCGCTGTCCTTGTATGGCTGCATGGATTCGCGGAGCATAGACGGCGTTACCAGCACTTTGGGCGTTGGCTTGTGAAACAGCGCATCACTGTCGCTGCGATTGATCTGCGTGGGCACGGAGAATCCGGAGGTCGACGCGGTTATGTCTCGCGGTTTGACGAGTACTTTTATGATGTGGCTGCGCTCCTGCATCAAGTGCGGAAAGATTATCCGTCGTTAAAAGTATTTCTGGGGTCGCACTCAAACGGCTGTCTCATTGCGGCCAGGTATTTGGAAGAAGGCCGGTCGCCCTACCCGTTGTCTGGTTTGATCATGACCAGTCCATTTTTGGGACTAGGGATGC
>JACPZR010000581.1 GCA_016195395.1 Spirochaetia bacterium | reverse complement strand
GGACAAGATCTCTTCGTGTGTAAGGGCGTGGGGCTTAAACATGTTGATGGGTGCGCGGATTTCCGATGCCCCCACAAGTTGATCATGGTATGCATAACGTCCTGTGTGCAGAATCTGCATCGCGATCTTTCCGCCCGCGTCGTGGACAGCCTGCGTGACCACTTTGTGTTTGGCCGCTTCTTCTGATGTTTCGAGAATGCTGCCAGCTTTGAAAACCTTCCCCGCGTTGTTTGGAGAAATGCCTCCGGTCACAATCAGCCCCGCTCCGCCGGCCGCACGCGCCGCGTAGAAGGCGGCCATACGCTCGTATCCGTCCGGATGCTCTTCCAATCCGGTGTGCATTGAGCCCATGAGGGTCCGGTTGCGCAGAGTGGTGAAGCCCAGGTCGAGCGGAGATAGAAGAAGAGGATACTTGGTCATAAGCCGTTTCTCGCCCAGGCGGCGGAGAGGGCAAGGGTTTTGCCGGAGCCAGGTGTGCGTTCCCGATTGCGATCGTTACTGCGTCAAATCAGGCGCCCTGCGGGGGCGAGCGCAACTGGGCTGCGCCCGAAAGGAGCGCTGTAATGTCTGAGCCGGCCACGACCAGATTCTCGCGCGAGTAGCGGCCGCGGATTCCCGGAGAGGCGGCAAAAATGCCGGTGAGTTTCCCATTCTCTTTGGCGGCTCCAAGAATATCGTCAGCAGCGGCGAGGACCGACGGGTGCTCATACTGCCCGGGCAAGCCCATGGAAACACAGAGATCCGCAAAGCCAATGAAGATCATGTCAACGCCGGGAACGGAGCAGATCTCCCGGGACGCTTCCCATCCCCTCTTTGTTTCGATCTGCAGGGCCACAAACACCGACGCATTCGCGCGTTCGATATACGACGCGCCGCCGGAAAATGCGGAGGCGGGCGTTAAACCATGATAGCCGCGCGTTCCCACCGGCGGATAACGACTGAACGACACACAGGCCTCCGCCTCCTGCGGCGATTCCACCATCGGAACAAGGATTCCGTCCGCTCCAGTTTCGAGCGCAAGCTGAATGTATTCGCGCCGGCCGGTTTCAATCCGGACCAGACTTCTCACCCCTGAGGCTGCCGCGGCCGTGACCAAGGACAGAAGTTGATTCCTGACGGGGTAGTGCTCGGCATCAAACACCAATACGTCAAAACCAGCCCGCGCGAGAATGCGCGGCACAACAGGGTCCCCGAGAGACGCGAATGTTCCGGTCAGCGTTTTCGCCGCAAGAATATCATGGAGACGCTGCATGGGATCGGTCACGCGTCAGTATCCGCTGTGCTCGACGTTGGATTCCGTGTGGCCATCCTGCTCTTCCAGAAAATCGACTTCCCCTGTATCGAGATCATAGACGGCCCCCACGATTCTCAACTTGTGCTGGTGATGCAGCTCCGCGAGCTCCTGGGACTTTGCGGTGATGTCCCGCACCTGCTGGCGCACGTTTTCATGAATTGCGTCATTGATCCAATTTTCAACGGGCACGCCCGGCCGTGCAAGGCGGATCTTGGTAACTGCAGGAGCGATGTTGTCCACAAGCTGAGGAATAAAGCCGCCCACGCGTTCTCCTTTGGCCACGGCCGTGACGGCTCCGCACTGCGTGTGCCCCATGACCACAATCAGAGGAGTTTTCAGATGGCCGGCGCCGTATTCCAGAGTGCCCAGCTCATCAACGTCGGCAACGTTGCCCGCTACGCGGACCGCGAACACATCACCAATGCCTTGATCAAAAATAAGCTCGGGCGGAACGCGCGAATCCGAGCAGGTCAGGATGGAAACAAACGGCTTCTGCCCTTTTTGAGACGTTATGCGACGCCTCGCGTCGCTCTCACGCGGGTGGATGGAACGGCCGCCCATAAACCGCTTATTCCCCGCAACCAATCGGTCAAAGGCAACGTCAGGCGTCACCACTTCATCGGCTTCCGGCGCCTGCGGCACGCTACAGCTTGCAGCAAACAGACAGAAAGAAGTAACAGACACAAAGAGAGATAAGGACAGTCGCATCATCAGCAGAGGATGCGACGGCGCCGTCTATGGTCAACCCAAAACCAGATCAGAGCCCCGCGGGAAAAAGTGAGTCGCGCCATTCAGTCATGTAGGACATGACACGGTAATCCATCCAACGTCGGTCCGGAAAATACGGATGTTTCTGTCCCAGCCAGCCGACATGTCCTCCCTGCCCGGTCAGATGCGCGGTGATGTGCGGCATGTTTGACCAGTTGGTTTCCTCCCAGCCGATGGGGTTGATGAGCGGATCATCGTATGCGTGCAGCACAAGACCGGGGATGTCGATCGTATGCACGTAGTAGCGGGAAGCACAGTGACGGTAGTATTCAATCGCTCCGGGAAATCCCCCGGTGGGCGCTACGTAGGCGTGATCAAAGTCGAACCATGTGGTAATGTGTCCCGCTTCTTCCGGACCATAGGGAGAGTTGTCATAAAATCCCTCAGCCACACGCGGAATGATCTCGCGCAAAAACATATTCCGATATGTTGACGCCGCGGGCGAGTCAATGCATTCGCAGGCCGCGTAAAGATCCAGGGGGGGACTCACAGCGGCAAACACCTTTGCATAACGCGGCGCCCTGCGCCTTCGGAGCGGTTTGGCCCCATAATTGATTCTCTGACGATTCCTCTCCGCCTGGTCTTCACCAAGATATTTGAGGATTATGTTGGCTCCAATGCTGATTCCAATCAATGCGATCAGCGGGGAGATCTCCTTTTCCACGAACTCGAGGACCGTCTCAACATCAATCGTGAGTCCCGCATTGTATGGGTTGCGCGCCATGTGCCGGCCTTGACCGCAGCCCCGGAGATTCATGCGTATAACGTGAAACCCCGCGGACAAGAGTTTGCGTGTCAGACTCAGAATATAGACCGACTCAGAACTGCCCTCCAGACCGTGGACAAGGACTGCCGCCGGGGTTCTCCGGCGGTCGGCGCGCTGGAAGCGGTGCACATTCAAGAAGAGCCTGTCTCTGCCGCCGGCCTGGGCTGGCAGAACCACGCTCTCATTCAAGAGGCCCAGCTGGTGGGGCTTGTACCCTCGGATATGACCCAGCAGGTGCGCGGATATCGTTTGAAAGTGCGGGTTACGCGCGTACCACGGGGGAGAGAAAGGCACCAAGCTCATACGGCCGATCCCGCATTACTCTTCCAAGCGTGTGCGTGCGACATTCGTATGGTGGATGTTGTGTTTAAGGACAAAGTGAACGAACATGCGCAGCGTCATCCCGCCGAAAGGAGCGCGGCGGATGTCAAGCTCCTCCTCGGTGCGTTTGTCCACGGCGTGCTTGAGCCGCGTTACGGACGCCGCGATTTTTTCCAAGAGCCGCGCTTTTACTTCCGGATGAGACTTCTCATGCGTATGGTAGCGCCCGTATTCCCTCAGATTGGGGCGATTGGTGGGCACCAGATCCTCTACCTTTAAGCCGGGTTTTTTGGGACGACCCAGGAGTTTCAGCAGACCGCCGGGCATCCCCACCCATCGGGACATCAGCTTATTGGTGCTGGCAACGTGTTTCATATTCCGGACAACGGACCAGCCCTCCGGATCTGCTGAGGACATGATGATATCGTCCGGGACGTCGCGGTAGAAATCCATTATGGCGTTGTGCACGTCATCAATCTGCTGCAGGAGTTCCTGCTTGGTTGCGGAGTGTTTGACGACCGGCAAAGAGCGCATGGGAAACGAATCAAGGAATCGGGGCTGGTTGGCAAATCGTTTTTGCTGTTTGTCGGCAGGGAATTTTCAGTTGCTCGATTCCGTTAAGGCACAGATCAGGTAACATGCTCCAGTTGTTGTGGAATCAGCTCGCTTACCTCGGGGTGGCCGCCACCCGGGACGCGCACGAGCAGAAACACATCGTACTCGTAAACAGCCTGTGCATCGTCATTTCGCTGTTCACCCTCGCCAACATCCCGTTCTCCCTGATGATCGGCGTTCCAATGCACTTCCAGATCGCTTCTCTTGTGTACGCTCTGCTGCTTTTTTTCTGCATGTACCTGAATGCAGCCGGCGCCACCCGCGGAGCGCGCCTGGGATTTGCCTTCTCCTCCTTTCTGTATCTGGCCGCCAATTCAGTGATCACGGGTGTCCAGTCGCACTTCTACCTTTTCTTTTTGACAGAGATTATGGTACTGTTCTTCATCTTCCCGGCTCATGAAAGGCCCTGGATGTATGGGTCGGCCCTTCTTGTAACCGCGGCGTACAGCGTCTTTCAAGCGGCTCCACAGCTGTTTCCTGGTTTCATCGCTGCTTCTCCCGAGTTCATAGCACAACAGCGCCTCACAATTGACATCAGCGTGGGATTTCTTGTTTTTGCTTTTTCTTTCTATATCTATAAAACGTTTCACACGTCGGAACGTTATCTCAAGGCGGAGCAGGAAAAGTCCGAGAAACTGCTTTTGAACATTCTTCCGTCGTCGATTGTGAAGAAACTCCGCGAAAGTCCAGATACGATTGCGGACAGATTTGAGAATTGCACGGTCCTATTTTCCGACATCGTCGGCTTCACCGGACTCTCCAAGAAAATGCCGGCTGTAGAAGTGGTGTCCCTCCTGAATGAAATCTTTTCCTCCTTTGACGATCTGGCCGAAAAACACGGGCTTGAAAAGATCAAGACCATCGGCGACGCCTACATGGTGGTGGGCGGGCTGCCGGAACCGGATCCGTTCCACGCGGAGAAAATCGCCTCGTTTGCGTTGGAAATGCTGGACGTGATCCGGGAGTACCGGGAAAAGAATGACCTGCCGCTGGAGCTCCGCGTGGGAATCAATACCGGGGCCGCGGTGGCCGGCGTGATTGGAAAGAAGAAATTCATCTACGATCTCTGGGGAGACAGCGTGAACACGGCATCGCGCATGGAATCACACGGTCTGCCGGGGCAGATTCAGGTCACAGAAACTACGTATGAACTCCTGAAAGGAAAGTTCCGACTGGAGGAGCGCGGGATCATTGACGTCAAGGGGCTGGGGACAATCAAAAGCTTCCTCCTTCTGGAAGGCCCGGCCTGATGGAAAGCGCCCTCTTACAGAGTCTGATTAAAGAAACGGCAGCGGCGGATCCCCGTCCTTTGGTCATTGCCGGACAGCGATTTGACTCCCGCCTCTTTGTGGGGAAGCGGTCCGACTGGCGCGGCTGGCGCGCGAAATGGGCGGCGGTCACTGGGTGAAACTCGAAGTAACGCCGGACCCTGTGTATCTCCTTCCTGACCCGATAGAAACGCTCAAGGCCACCGAAATTCTTGCCAAAGAGGGGTTTGTGATTCTTCCCTACATGAATGCCGATCCGATTTTGGCCCTGCGGCTTCAGGATGCAGGTGCTGCAACAGTGATGCCGCTGGGCTCTCCCATCGGCACCAATCAGGGAATCCGCACCGCCGAGAGCATCCGCATCATCATTGAGCAGGCACGTGTTCCTGTGGTAGTGGATGCGGGCCTCGGGATGCCGTCGCACGCCGCGGAGGCCCTCGAAATGGGAGCGGATGCAGTTCTCGTAAACACGGCCTTGGCTGTGGCCCGCGACCCTGCAAAGACGGCCCGCGCCTTTGCGCTTGCTGTCGTGGCGGGGAGAGACGGTTTTCTGTATGGCGTGCGCAGGGCTGCGGGAGGCCAGGCCAAGACATGGGAAAATGCAAGTGCTTCCAGCCCTCTGACTGATTTTCTTGGCCCTAGAGGCTGAATCAGCCCTTTGTTTTCATGAAAGACGAAACATTCCTAGACCTCTGGTCCCGGCGGGACTTCAAAGAGACCACGCGTTGGTTATCGTCGTGCACACGGGATCAAGTAGAGGATGCCCTGTCGCGGCCGGGGCGTCTGTCACTTGATGATTTTGGAGCGCTCTTGTCTCCGGCTGCGGCGCCGTACCTGGAGCACATGGCCGTGATCGCCGAATCGCTCACGCGGCAGCGCTTTGGCAGAACCATCCAGCTTTACGCTCCGCTCTATTTGTCCAATGAATGCCGGTCCAGCTGCACCTATTGTGGGTTCAGCTACGGCAATCAAGTGAAGCGACGGACGTTATCCATAGAAGAGGCGGCGGCTGACGCAGACATTCTCTATGCCGATGGCATCCGTCACATCCTGCTTCTGACCGGAGAGGATTATGCGCGCACGCCCGTGAGCTACATAGGCCAGGCGGCGGAGCGGTTGTCCCGGAAATTCGCAAGCGTGGGCATTGAGGTCTATCCTCTGAAAGAGGACGACTACAGGATGCTCCGCGACTCTGGCGTTGACACCCTCGCGGTGTACCAGGAAACCTACGACCCTGAACGTTACCGCGAGGTGCATCTGCGTGGGATGAAGAAGCGTCTGGAGTACAGGCTGGAAACGCCGGACCGCGCAGGCCGCGCCGGAGTCAGGAAGATCGCTGTGGGCGCGCTCCTTGGCTTGTCGGACCCCATGACAGACGCATTCTTTACCGGATTTCACGCTCAGTATTTGATGATGCGTTATTGGCAGACGCAGATTTCCATTTCTCTCCCCCGTCTGCGGCCGGCCGCAAACGTATCGCATCTGCCGTCGCTCGCGGACACTGATTATGCGCGGTTCTTCTTTGCTCTGCGGATTTTTCTGCCGGATGCGGGACTAACGCTCTCCACGCGGGAATCAGCGGAACTCAGAGACGGGCTGGCGCGGATATGCATCACACAGATGAGCGCCGGCTCTAAAACGGAACCGGGCGGCTACTCGGGATCGGATGCAGCGGAGCAGTTTGAAATACAGGACAACAGGAGTGTCGCTCAAGTTGCAGGGATGATCCGGTCACTCAACATGGAGCCGGTCTTTGTGGACTGGGCGGCCGCCCTCAAATAGAAACGGGCCGCGTGATGCGGCCCGTCGTATCAAACGTGACGTTTATTTGCTGACTGCTGCGGACACGCACTGCTCGTATGTGCCACAGGAGTTCGCCGCGCTTTTTGCTTTCGCATAGCATGCTTCCACGGCCGCGGTCTTCTTGTTGCACGTAGCCATGCATCCGCCTTTCAGTTTTGCGGACTCGTCTGCCGTAGGTGTGCGACCAGCTTTTTTGATCGTGCACGAAGCGAACAGATCGCAGGCTGCGGGGCAGTTGTTGGCGGACAATTCCGCTGTGCCCAAAGCAAGGACGCCGGTCATGAATGCAGCCACTAGTAACTTACGAACCATTATGTTCTCCTCCAGGGTTCCCTTGGGAATCCCTTTGTCTTACCGTGTTTGACTCACCGCCCCCCTGGTCACGTTCGATTTTTCTCGGAAAATCCGCATTATTGCCTCATAATAGTGCAGATTCTCATATTTTTCGCCGTTTCATGGGGGGTGGCCGCATATGCCAACGCCGAACGCAACAGTTCGACGGGGCCAAAAGGCGACGTGCCGCGCTCGTTAACACG
>JACPZR010000580.1 GCA_016195395.1 Spirochaetia bacterium | reverse complement strand
GACGGCCTCCGCAAGAAGCTGATCTTTGAAGCTGCGTTTGGATTTGAGCCGGTCGACTTTTAGCGGGAAGCGTGATTTGGCGGCCGGTCGGCGGGCGGCCGGTCCGCGGTCGGCAGGTCAAACGCGGAGCGATCCGCGAAAGCCCCTGACCGCATAGTAAGACTCCGCGCCGTTGTGGTAGACGAAAACTGTGTCGTAGCGGCGGTCTGCAAAGAGGGCCCCGCCGAGTTTTCGAATCCGGGCCGGTGTCTCGATCCAGCTTGATGTTTTCGTGTCGAATTCTCCCAGTTCTTGCAGCGCCCGATATTCTTCCTCCGTTAAAAGGGCAATGCCCATGGCGAGAGCTAGGTCCATGGCGCTATTTTTTGGCTTATGCTCTTTTCGTGAATCCAGAGCCGCGCGGTCATAGCAGAGACTTCTGCGTCCCTTGGGACTTTCCGTTGCGCAATCACAGAAGATGAACTCGCGTGTCTTCTTGTCATACCCGATAACGTCGGGCTCCCCGTCGGTTCTTTCCATTTCACTGATCGACCAGAGTTTATGGGGCTGGGCTTCCAGTTTTGCCTGCACATCCGCCCAAGCAAGACCCTTGTGCCTATCCATATGTTTTTGAAAGCGGGCCTTCAATGAATCGATTAGTTTCTGCTGTTGGTCCGCTGACAGCTTCCCCTTGTTTGCGGGAGTCTTCTTGCTTGCGGGATATTGCTTTGCTTTGGGCATTCGGAAATATCCCTCAATAAACGTCTACGGACTTAAACGACACGATCTCGCCCAGTTTTCTGCGCGAAAGTTTCTGGTTCACGGCCATCCCTTCCAGAACAAACTCAATGCCGGATGCCAAGAGCTGGTCGTTTGCGTCGAAGCTCTTGTCTTTTACCAGATCGAACATGGCGGGAACGCTCTTCAGCAGCTCTTTGTACTGATCCGCCGGCATGGAATCAGAGATCTCCACCTGCTTTGCGGCGTAAACCTGCCGCGCGATGGCCTCCAAGCTGCTTTCATATTTCTTCAGAGGGAAGTATTCCTGAAAGACTTCTTTGATGGCGGAATCGATCACCTTTGAGATCACCTGGTATTCTGTGACTGCTTCGTCTCTGTAGGGATCGAGCTCAATCTTTCCGGAGCTCGACGCAAAGAGGTTACCAAGGTCCGTCAGCCGCGCGCATCCTTGGTCGCGCTCCTGGATCAGAGCTCTCCGGCGCGCAGACGCTACTAAGGTTTCATAGTTCGTGATAGAGAGGCGCGCAGACACGCCCGATTTTTGATTCACCAGCTGGTTGATGCGGGCCTGGACAGTGATTTCTTCTATAATCTGTTCCAGGAACGGAGGCACAATCACAGGCGGTTCAATGTCCGGGATCTGCGCCTCCTGCCTCGTGATGGCAAGGCCCACTTCGCGCGTCTTTGGATAGTGCGTGCGGATCTCCGCCCCGATCCGGTCTTTCAGCTGCGTGACGATTTTGCCGGAACGCGAATAGTCGGCCGGATTCGCGGTGAAGCAGACGAACACATCAAGCGACAGTCGGACAGGGAGGCCGCGGATCTGGATGTCCGATTCTTCGAGAATGTTGAACAATGCCACCTGCACCAGATAATCGAGGTCCGGCAGCTCGTTGACTGCGAAGATCCCGTGATTCATGCGCGGGACCAAGCCGTAATGCAGCGCGTCTTCACTCGCCAGCGACTGCCCGGCGATCACTTTGGCGGGGTCGATGTCTCCTATGATGTCTGCGATCTTGCTTCCAGGCGCCAGACGTTCTCCGTAACGTTCTTCACGGTTCATCCATCGTATCGGTGTGGTTTCTCCTTGTTCCAAGAGTCTCTTGCCTTTGTGCGTTACCGGGTGAAAGGGGCTTTCTGGAATCTCCGTGCCGTCGAGTACGGGAAAGTATTCGTCCAAGAGCGTGGTGAGAGAGCGCATGATTCTCGATTTGGCCTGGCCCTTTTCTCCAAGAATCGCGATGTTCTGCCCCGCGAGGATGGCGTGTATCAGCTGCGGCATAACCGTGTCTTCGTAGCCGTGAATGCCCGGAAGAATCTTCTCGTGGCTCCGGAGTTTGGCTGCAAGGTTGCCGGCCATTTCCTCTTTCAGGGGACGATACTGGTATCCCCGCCGCTTCAATTCTCCAAAAGTCCTGATTTCTTTGATATCCATGTTCATCCAGTTTCGCTGCCGGGCGCCCGCACGGAAAGTACTTTCGATGCGCTCTGCTCGATATGCTGCTTGACCCGTCCGTGTCCCCGCAGTCCTTCGGTACCGCATGCCCAAGCGGCCAATCAGCATTGGAGTTATCGCCGCGGCGGGAAAGGGGACGAGGGCCTATCCCCGGACCAGTTTCATCCCCAAGCCGCTCTTCCGCTTTGAAGACTCCACGTTGCTGGAGAAGAATATTGATCTCCAGTTCACCGCCCTCAAAGTGAAGCGACTCTACGTCATCGTCGGTCATCTCCGTGAGCAGGTGACCGCAGCACTTGATGATATTCGAAAAAGAAACCCGGGAAGAGACATCCGGATTGCCCCATGGACCGGCCAAGGCCTTGCGGCGGACGTCGCATCGCTTTCATCGGAGATTGACGGTGATTTTTCTCTGATTCTCGGCGATGAGTTCTACCGTGGCACCAATCACGAGATCCTTTCCAAGAAGTGGGCTGCTCATCCCAAGTCGCACGCTCTGATTGCCATCATGAAGTCCACTGTGACGTCTGACATCAGAAAGAACTACTCGGTGGAGCTGTCGGGAACAAGGGTGGTGAACCTCGTTGAAAAGCCGGCGGACCCTCCCAACGATCTCCTGGGCCTCGGCACGTATGTGTTTTCGCCCAAATACTTTGAATGGTTCAAGAAGACGGCGCCGTCGCCGCGTTCAGGTGTTGTGGAACTTACAGAGGTCATCTCAAGCATGGCCCGCGATCTGGAAGTCCACGCACAGGTGCTATCCGGCCGTTACTTCAACATCAATTCGCTCGCGGACTACTACGCCGCAAACTACTGGATCCGGAGCGAGGACTTCAAGAAATACAAGACGAGCCTTGTGATCCCCACGCACAACCATGAACGCACTCTCGGAGAGGTGATCACAGACTTCCGCCCGTACGTTTCGGAGATCGTTGTTGCGGATTCGGGCAGCACAGATCGGACTGCGGAGATTGCACGCAGGCACGGCGCCCGTGTGGTGACCGCATCAGGCAAGAGCCACCCCCTGTATCAGGCGATTTCGGAAACAACGGGCGACATTGTCGCTCTGACGGCGCCGGACGGAAGCTTTCGGGCTGCGGACTTCCCAAAATTCCAGGAATACTTGAAAGACTCGGATATGGTGATCGGCACCCGCACAACGCGACAGCTGATAGAGCAGGGGGCCAACCTGCGGCCGCTCTACCGCTGGGTGAATGTGGCGCTCGGGAAGCTCGTGGAAATCCTCTGGTGGTCCCTGGAACCCCGCTTCACGGACGTGGGATGCACCTATCGAGCCCTCTGGAGAAGCACATTTGACCGGATTGAGAGCGACCTGACGTCGCTTGATCGGACTACGTCTGTGGAAATGATGACGCACGTGCTCCGCCATCACATGCGCACCGTTGAAATTCCGGTGTCATTCTACAGGCGTTACAGTG
>JACPZR010000070.1 GCA_016195395.1 Spirochaetia bacterium | reverse complement strand
CTTCGACGTGATCATCATCGAGGGCGTCGGCGTCGTGCAACAGGCGTCCGATCAACGTTGATTTCCCGTCGTCCACGCTGCCTGCCGTTGTAAAGCGAAGCAGGTCGATCTTTGGCAGTTCCGAAGCAGAAGGATTCACAGGTTGTACCGTTTCGGGCGCTTGTGTTATATTCACGCTCAAAAATAGCCTTCCCGTTTCTTTTGCTCCATGGAGCCGTCCTGATCATGGTCAATTACGCGCGTGGTCCGTTCGGAGAGGCGGCTGGCCTCGAGTTCGGTAATGATTTCTGCAACGTTAGTTGCCGTTGAAGCCACAGCGCCCGTGCACGGATAGCATCCGAGCGTCCGGTAGCGGCACAGCATCATCTTGGGTTTCTCGCCGGGAAGGAGACGCGTCTTTTCTCCCACGGGAATCAGCTGACCGTTCCGCTCCACTACCTCCCGCTCTTTCGCAAAGTACAGGGGGGTCAGCGGGATATTCTCGGCCTGAATGTAGTGCCACACGTCGAGCTCTGTCCAGTTGGACAGCGGAAATACACGGATGCTTTCGCCGGGGTTTACTTTTCCATTGTAGAGGGACCAGAGCTCGGGACGCTGGTTCTTTGGGTCCCACTGGCCAAACGAATCTCGAAATGAATAGATTCTCTCTTTGGCCCGCGAACGTTCCTCTTCACGGCGCGCGCCGCCAATGACGGCGTCGTAGTTGCCGAGCTTCAGTCCCCCCAGCAGGCCCTGCGTCTTCAGAAGCGCACAGCATTTCACCGTTCCCAGGTCCCAAGGATTGGCGTTGCTCCGGAGCGCCTCATCGTTCGAATGAACGCGGAGCTCAACCCCGATTTTTTTGCAGTATTCGTCCCGGAACTGAATCATCTCGGGAAATTTGTAAGACGTATCAATGTGCAGGAGGGGGAACGGAATCTTGCCGGGATAAAAGGCCTTCTCTGCCAGTCGAAGCATCACGGACGAATCTTTGCCAATCGAATACATCATCACCGGCCGCTCGCACTCCGCGGCAACCTCGCGCATGATGTGAATGCTCTCCATTTCAAGGCGGCGGAGTACGGACACGTATTCCGGCGACTCGCCGCGTGATATATTCTTTAACGTTACCTGCGTCATGTTGTCTGCATACCGCCCTTCAGCCTACGAGGCTTGGCAGCTCCACCAGCTTGATTCCCTCGGGACTGCCCTGGGGCCAATGATGGTCAGGGTCGCACAAGAGAATCACGGAACCAGGACTCAGTCTTTCCCACTCTTCCGGGGACAGGCTGTTCGAGACGGATTCAAATTCGATGCCCACATCGCGCAACACATCCTTTGTCAACCCCGCAAGTTCGTTTTGGCCCATCACCCAGATCCGACGGTCGCTCCCGCCCTCTGCCAAAATAACATTACGAATACGGTTCTTCACGTCGTTTAATTGGCGGATCGAGACCACAAGGTACTCAAACGACCGACGCACTTTCTCTGCAAAACCCACGGGTGTCAGGATATACCGAAGCGTGCGCCCGTTCAGGGTCGTGACCTTGACATAGCCCTTCTTGACCAGGCGCTTCAACAACAGGTTGGTCATGCCCAACGAGAAGCCGCTGGCCTTGGCAAGACTACGCTGGTTTTGGTGCTCATCCAAGTGCTGGATAAGAAGAAGTTCTTTTGGTGAAAGGGCGTTTGGCACGCGTATATGCTCGAGAATCGCGAAAATAGAATGGAGCGATGCGGGGGGTAAAGACAGCTTCGCCAGGTGAGTCCCAGGGGCTCTTTTTGCGAAGTTGAGCCATCGTTCAATTATTGTACAATAGGTCAAGCCTTTTGTTCACGAATTGAACATCGGTCTCATGAGCGCTATTTTAAATATCATTAACTGATGTGCGGGTTAGGCGACGTTCCGCGAACGCCTTCACGCGAGCAGATTTGATACTACTTCACGACTTGTAGGGCCTTGTAGACGATCCAGGAGGCGATCCACGCAATAAGGCCGAGCCGGAAGGACGTATTGAAGAAACGATCGAACATCTCTTTCCGTCCCGGGACAAGGATTGCCATAGCTGCGAATACGAAACAGGCGGCGGCTGCCAAATAGGACAAGGCGTGGACCTTCCCCGGGATTCCGTGCAGGACCAGGCCGCCGCCCGGGAGCAGGCCGATCATCAGGACGAGGACATTGTCATTGAGGACACCAAAGAATCCCAGAACGAGTATTCCCACCGCGCCGATCAGGTAGCCGGCCGGAGCAATTCGGTTAAACACGATATCAACGGCCGATCCCCAGCGGACTCGGACATGAGACATCATCAACTTCGCCTTGCGAAACCAGAGCCAGTCTATGAGGAGGGGTTCCGCTATGGGGAAGAGGAAAAGGACGGTGATGTAGTACACAATCACGATGCCCGCGCCAACTTCGATGATCTTCTGGGCGAACATCCAAATCGTGTTGAGATCTTCCGACACAGATTGAACCTACACGAAAAGACGCTCGCTGCAAGGAAATTAATTCGCCTTATGCTCCGTGTCCGCCAAGAGACCGCGGATGGCGTCCACCAGTTCCGGGATGCCGCGCTTGTCTTTAGAAGAAATCGGTCTGCAGATGTCCGCTACACCGTCCTCCCGCCAGACCTTCTGCGCAGCGGCGCGCTCCCGCTGATTCAACATATCCCACTTTGTGCGGGCCAAGTACAGATTCCGGTTGTTTGCGCGACAATACTCTACAATGCCGCGCTCTTCCGATGCCAGTTCACGCTTTGCATCCAGAACCAGAACGATGAGCTTCAGATTTTCCGCGCTTGCCAGGAATTCGTCAATGAGGCGACGAAGCTTGGCCGCCTCAGGACGCGGCAGCTTAGCAAAGCCGTACCCGGGCATGTCCACCAAGTACAGCCCGGCCCCGGGCACCGCTCCCGGCGGCACAAGAAAGTAATTCAAGAGACGCGTCTTGCCGGCCGTCTTGGATACCCGCGCCAGATTGGCATGATTGCAGAGGGCGGACAAGAGCGACGACTTTCCAGAATTGGACCGGCCTGTGAACGCCACAACGGGAATGGCAAAACTTGACGGCACGCTGGCAACGTCGGGGTAAGATCCCTTGAATGTCACTTTTTGAAAGTACTCGGCTTCACGGTTCATTGCGCAAACTCATAGACGACTTCCGGCGTGTGCACGGCGCCTTCCGGTGTCAGGCGGCTGGAATACAGCACAAACTCGGTGACGGAAAAAGGCTCCGATTCAAAATCATGGTATTCCAATAGATACTGCTCCACCCTTTCCTTCGAAACCTGCCCGGGCCGGCCCAGAGTAACGTGAGGATGAAAGCGACGCTTTTCGCGCGCAATGCCGCACTGGGACAACGCAGCCTCCACGCGCCCATGCAGAGCGGCCAGGCCCTGGCCCCCATCGTCAACGCCTGCCCACAACACCTGCGGCGCATTGCCGCGCAGGAATTGACCCACTCCCCGCAGGCGTAGCTCAAACGGGTCACTCAGAACCCCGTGGAGCGACTCAGCCACTTCCTCAAACACAGTGCGATGGGTCTCGCCCAAAAACCGGATTGTAATGTGCATCTGCTCTTCCGGTGTCCAACGCACGCCCGGAATTCCACGGCACATGTCCGCCAGCCGGGTCTTCAGAGACTGCGGTATATCGACAGCAACAAACAGGCGCATAAAACATCTTGCCGGGAATCTTCCATGACAGATGGTTGCTGTCATGCTCAGGGGCAAGCTTTTACTCAGGCTCTTTCCCGCTCTGCGGGAGATGGAACCGGCCGTCTACCGTGAAGACCTGCGGAAGTCCATGCACGCCGTCCTCCCTTGGGCCGACCTTGTGACCGATTCCGCCCTTCACCCGGAACATAAGCAGGCCCTCATTTACCTGCGGCTTTCACTTACAGTCGCGGGCGCCATCATCGTTACCGTATCCATGATTCCGGCGCTCCGGAAGCATTCCATTTTCTGGGCCAACTTCCTTGCAGCTGTGCTCCAGACGGCCACTCCCCTTCTGACAAATGTGGTCCAGAACGATCCACGTTATGTGGCCGGATACCTTCTTGCTTTGGTCCTGATGGCTCTCTTCCCCCTTCCCTTCTTCCACATGCTCGCCTGGCTTACATGGTCCGTGGTTCAGTATTTCGTTGTAGCCGCTGTCTACAACACAGGCATATTCGCGAGCGAACAGGAATACTCCCGCAATAACGTTATCCTCGCTTACTTCGTCACGATCATTATGATGTACGTGAACGAGCGCGCGCGCATGCGTGCCAAGGTCAGAGAGCTCAAACTGGATAAGAAGACCGTGGAACTTGCGGAGAGTCTGGATGAAGTGCGGGCTCTCAAGACCAAGCAGGACGGAGACTATTTCTTAACGTCGCTTCTGATCAAACCCTTGGGGGGGAATTTTTCCAGTTCCAACGCCGCCGATGTCGACGTGATGGTGCGTCAGAAAACGCACTTCCGTTTCCAGAAGTGGTACGTGGAAATCGGCGGGGACCTGGCCGCCGTTCATTCCATCAGACTGCGGGGGCGCCCGTACCTGGTCTTTGTAAACGCCGATGCAATGGGAAAATCCATCCAAGGCGCGGGTGGCGCGCTCGTGTTCGGCACCGTGTTCAAGTCCGTTATCACCCGGACGCAGCTGTCTTCGCGCATTCAGGAACGTTATCCGGAACACTGGATCCGGGAACTCTTACAGGATCTCCAGACCGTATTCGTATCATTTGACGGATCCATGCTCGTGTCCGCTGTCGTGGGCCTGATCGATGAGGATTCCGGGACTCTGTATTATGCCAGCGCCGAACACCCGCCGTTGGTTCTTCTCCGCGACGGCCGGAGCACGTTCATTGAAAACGAAAGCTCCATGATGAAGATCGGAGTAGAAGGCTTTGAGGAGCAGCTGGCCATCGGCGTGACGACGCTCCACGCCGGCGATGTGCTCGTGGCCGGCTCTGACGGTCGCGACGACCTTGGCCTGCAGGACGACCATGCGGGGAACCGCGTAATCAACGAAAACGAAAAACTGATTCTCGACGTAGTGACGCGGTCGCAGGGGAAACTCCCGGAAATGGAGAGGCTGCTGAAAGAGAGCGGGGAACTCACGGACGACCTTTCCCTGATCAGCATCAACATGCGGACGGGCGCGCCTCATGCGCCGGCGCATCCGGACCACGCTCGCCTCATAGAAGAAGCCCGCCTTGCGGGAAGCGACCTTGCACGCGCCAAAACATTGCTGGAGGAAGCCCTGAACCTGGGAGAATCTGCGGAAGTTGTGGCGGAACTGGCGCGCGTGCTCTTCCGATTGAAAGACTATGCGGCGGCGGCGCGCTTGGGTGAACGTTATTCGGAGATGGTTCCGTCGTCCTTGGAATTCTTGTACGCCACGTCCGTTGCTTTGAAACATACGGGGGAAATCACACGCGCCATCGATTTCGGGGAACGCGTCCGCCTCCGGAAGCCCGGCCTCACAAAGAACCTCATCAACCTTGGGGACTGCTACGTCAGAGCCAAGAATTTCGCGCGAGCGGAAGAACTCGCCGCCTTGGCCTACAAACAGGACCCGGACAATGCCAAGGTTCACAAACTGATGTCCGCCTTGGAAAGCATGCCGGGAAAGCCGGGGTAGAACTCATAGGCCGCCGGTCGGAAAGAACAAGGTCGTCACCTCATTTCAACGAAAACGAATCGGTCTGTGCCATTGCTTCCGCCAGCGCAAAGTCGCTTTCCAGCGTTACCTTGATGTTCCAATGGCCTGCCGGACAGAGTGTTCCGTGGATCCCTGCAGCCTGGCCCCATGTCAAAAGATCCGTCATGGCGCTCGTTTCCTGGCAGGCGAGGAGCCGGGGAAGGGCTGATACGCGAAGCGCCTGCGGTGTCTTGATCAGGAAGAGCTCGTCGCGCTTGAGGATCGAGCGCATAACGCCGGGAAGACCCGCGCCTTGGACGATCGTATCCACCGCTGGAGAAGCCAGAGAGGCAATTTCAACGGCGCGGTCCGCAAAAGCCGCAGCCAGCGTTTCAAGCTCGGACAGAGTAACGAACGGCCGGGCGGCATCGTGGATGAAGATGAGGTCATCGTCCTCTACGCCGGCCTCACAGATCGCCGCCACGCCCGCCGCCTGCGATTTATGCCGCGTGCTCCCGCCCTGTACTAATGCGATTTTTTGCAGGTGCGCAAGCACGGAAGGACTCTCTGTGAGCAGACTGCGCGTGTCCTCCATCCATGCGCTTCCGGATACGACGGTCAGGCTTTGACATTTTTCCCACGAAAGGAACGTCCGCACACTGTGTAGAAGAAGGGGAAGGCCTGCGAGCGAACGAAATTGTTTTGGCGTCCCGCCAATCCGCGTACCGGAACCACCCGCAAGCACCATACAATGAATCATTGTTCGCGCGGCTCCGGCTGGTCGTCTGAAAGGGTCTTGAAAATGCGGCCCTCGTAATTTTTGTATAACGTTCGCCGCGTGCCGTCAACATCTGCTGTTTCTCCCGCACAGTAGTCAACAGCCACGGGAACTTTGCCACCGCCTCCTGGCAGGTCGATCACGTAGACGGGAAGCGCAATTCCCGGGTTTCTTCCACGGAGCGCTCGCATGATTTCTTTTCCACGTTCTACCGGCACGCGGAAGTGGGAGACTCCGCGCACCTCGTCGCACTGGTGAAGATAGTAAGGCTTCACTCCCGCGCGGAGGAGGTTTCCCAGCAGTTCTTCCTGCGCCTCC
>JACPZR010000574.1 GCA_016195395.1 Spirochaetia bacterium | reverse complement strand
CTCTGAAGTTTGAGGACATCGGCGTCCTTGAGGCATCGATGCGGCGGATTGCCTCTGATCTTGCGCGTGCTGTCTCGGTTCCTGCCAGCAGGGATCAGTTTCTAGTCGAAATCACTACGCGCGACTTATCGTCCGACTTAATTGCTGAGCTTGATATGATGGAGCCGTTTGGCGCGGGCAATCCTGAACCGGTCTTTGTCATGAAGGGTGTCTATATTTCGGAAATCCGCCGCCTGTCGCAAGGATTACATTCGATCTTCAAGTTGAAGAATGCGCCGCGGAATGCGGAAGGGGTTGTCTGGCGGCGCGGGGAAGAGTTTTCTGTGCTGGCCGCTCAGGCTGAAGTGGAGGGGAAGCCCATCACCCTCACAGGCGGAGTCGAATTGTCTTACTTTGCGGGAAGAACGCGGGTGCGGTTCCGCGTGGAGACCTTCGCGCTGGGAGAACCAAAGGGTGTAAAAAGCGCCGTTGCCGACGTGGCACTCCCCCTCATACCAGCCCTTTCATCCTAGTCTGGTAACCTTGCCCGCAGTCTCCCTACGAGGCGCCGGCTCAGCCACCACACAACATAGACGAGCGTGAAACCAGCCCTGCGATCAGGGCCGGACTCACTTCGCTTTCTACTTGGCTTCTTTCGCGGCGGTTTCGGCGTCTTTCTGGATCGTTGGGTTCTTGGTCCCCAGGAAATAGAGGACTTCCCACAACTGTTCGTTGGTAAGGGCGCCATTGCCCCTTGAGGGCATTGCAATATGCGTGGGTTGCTTTGTTTCTGGAGCGGGAATCCCGCGGATCACCAGACGAATCAGGTCCGATTCTTTGGTCCTCCCTTGAAGCCACACGGCGTCCGTCAAGTTGGGTCCAATGCCCCCTGTTGCATCCGGTCCGTGACAGGCTGAACAGACCATCTTGAAGGTTTCCTTGCCGTGTTCAATGGAAGCAGCGTTCCGGGCGGGCACAGGCGTGATGTCAATCTGTCCAGCCGCTTGGAAATACGCAACACCCGTCGATGCCCTGTACGCTGCGGCGTCGGTGCGGTCCAGGAATCCATGAAAGAATATTGCGTAGATCGATCCGGCAACCAGCGGTCCCACGAGGAGGAATGCCAGCCAGTTGGATATTCCGGGATCTTTGTTTTCTTTGTTCGACATTGTTACAGCCTCTGAATTGCTATTTCATCTATTGCGCGGGGTAGAACTTCCCCGCGTACTCGGCTTGGGCTTGTCCCAAAGTGAGTAGATAGGCAACGAGTGCGTCGCCGCGGGTCTTGTCGCGGACGCGGTCATGTGCCGACTGGAGGAATGGATCAGAGATGACAGCGCCTGTATTGAGCATCTGTCGTATCCGCCAAGTCAGCTCTGCATCAATGTCCATGTCCTGCGCAAAGAGATATTTATACGAGTGGAAGGCGCCTTTCGGGGAATCACCCGCCTTGCTCTTCAGCAGGCTCTGCATCGTATCCACCGTATACTTTGACGCGATGCGTGAAAGGTCCGGGCCAATGCGAACACTGCCGCGCGGATACGGGCTCTGGAACCGCCCTTCCTGCGCTGTCTGGAGCGGGAAGAAGCCATACTTGGCCTCATCGGCGTAGCGACGCACTTCTGAAGGGAACGGACGCAGATTCTGCGTATGGCAGTACTGGCAACCTTCCTGCATGTAGACGATCTGTCCTTGGACTGCCAGCGGGTCCGGCGACGTCAAAAGCGCAAACGTCCCGTTACCGTTCAAATTGTGATACGGCAGGCGGACCTGCATGTAGTATCCCAGAAACACGAACACAACCGTAACACACACCGTTTTCACGGGGCGCGCAAGGAACCAGTCCGCAGCTTGGTACAGTGAAT
>JACPZR010000573.1 GCA_016195395.1 Spirochaetia bacterium | reverse complement strand
GATGCGGTTGAACATCTTCATTACTTCGATGATGTAGAGAGCGTCTCCCGGATTGAAATGGGAGCCCACTTCGAGGAACGGCGGGCTTGCAGGCGTTTCCTTGGCATAAAACATGCCGCCGGTGACAGCCACAATCTGATCGGCGGATGCTGCCGGCGGAGGAGCCAGTTTTTTGAGACTCGCTTTCTGTGCATCTGCCTTGAGGAAGCGCTCCGGCGCTACGGGTTCCAAATGGTCGTTCACGGAGAACTCAAAGATCCCGGCTTCCTGGCCCAGTATGATGGGAAGTTCCAAAAGGGAGAGGCCTGTCTGCCAGGCGCGGTGTGCATTGCATACGCGTCCCAGCACATCGGCCGGAACGGCCTTCTGCAATTCCGGCGTTACCTTGGCGGACGAAAGCGCCCGGTCCAAATCCAGATATTCCGTGGATGTGTTCTCGCGACAGTTGGTGACGCTGTCTGCGAACGCTGCGTCCGTATCGCGTCCTAATGCTTTGTCCAGGTCCGCATAGAATTCCAAGCCGCGCTTCAAGAGGTCGGCGTCGTGGTCCCAGATTCGCTGCGCGGGAGGCGCTTCGCGTTCTTCCAGTCGGAGGAATGTATACAGGTCCGCGAGGACACGGAGCGGGTTACGCTTCCAGCGGACGCGGCCTTCTTCAAGCGAAAACGCGCGGCCACGGTTGAGTACCAGCCATCCCATGGCGATGTGAGGATTGGCCATCAGTGCGCCCAAGGCGCGCGTGATGAGTGTATATTTGGAGGATAACGCTTCTTCTGCTTCTACCTGCGTTTCGGAAACGCGGCGGCGCAGCATATCCCACGCCATGTGGACATCCGCTGTGTCTAACGCTTCTGCCAAGCTTCCCACAGCCGTGAGATACGGCACAACAAAGCGGGTGTCCGGTTTCAGCATAGGATGCAGGCCCAGGCAGAAATTCAGAATCCCGTAGTGGAAGTCGCGGTTGGTGGAGAGTTCCACGCCACGCAGTTCCGTGCGGCGCAGGATATCCGCGAGCCGTTCAAGCATCTGGCGGCGTCCGTCTCCGTACGTCACGATCAGTGCGATGTTTGAATCGTAGGCCCCGGCCACGTGATACTTGATGAACCATCCGGTGTCCGGATTGCGCAGACCGATTCCCTGGTCGTCGCGGATCTCATGTTCCGCGGGGGTCGACCAGTGTTCGATGACGCCGCCGGCGTGTGGAGCCAGCGCATCGTTCATGGCGTTCAAGCGGACTTCACCTCCGGCATGGTAACGCACAACGCGGGTGGGCTTGGGCAGGCGCGGTGCGTGGGCGGCGCAGAGCACCATCGCCTCTACAAGCGACTCCACCACAAACGAATCCTTCTTGTCCGCTGGATTTTCAAATCGGAGCGAGTAGACCATTTCCGTAACGCGGTGTTCCACCTGGATCCGCGTGTTCATTTCCATAAAGTAGAAGCTGTCGCCGGTAACAATGCACTCGAACGTGGAGGCTGAATTAAGGTGCACAGCGCGGCCGAACTCTTCCGCCTGACGTTCCATGTCCGCCAGCATCTTCTTGTCTGCTTTCAGTGTGTCCGCATAACGTCCGTCGCGTTCCGCACGGGCAATCTCTTCCGAGAACAGCTCGTCCGTGATGGAAATCTCCACCAGCTTCTGCTCGTGCATCTGGAGGCTGCAGTCGCGTCCGCCCAGAGCCAGACACCACTCGCCGTTTCCAATCAGTTGGATTTCATTGTGGCGGGTACGTTCGATGTTGAGTTCAATGAGGAAGTTCTTGTTGTCCGCATCCCCCATCGCTTTGGATTCCTGGAGCACCTGAATGGCGGCGTCTTCCACCTCTTCCGGTTTGGATACGATGCGCTGTCCTTTGCCGCCCCCGCCGCCGATGTACTTCAGACGGAAACGACGGCCGGGATTTTCTTTGAAGAGTTTCTCCAGTTGTTTGCGGGCTTCTTTCTGGAGCTCCGACGTCGTGATGAGGCCGATGCCTTTTGCGTAACCCGCGTCCAAGATGGCTTCCGCGAGGAGTTCCGGTTCCAGCTTGTCTGATCCCGCGGGCAGGGTCAGGCCTTTGTCTGAAGCGAGCTTTTTTGCCCCGTCGATCCCGCCGGTTTTTGAGAGCAGAGTCAGCGCTGTAACGTTATCGATACCGGGGGTGACAGAGACGTTGATCTTTCTTGCCAGTTTCTTGGCCTGGTCTTTGGCGCCGGCTGCCTTGTGAACCACGGAGGCCGGTCCAATGAAACCAACGCCGCCCTTTTCAATCGCTTCCACGAATTCGGCGTCTTCCGCCATGAAGCCGTAGCCGGCGAAAATATGCGTGTAACCATTGGAGGCTGCAATGTGAACGATCTGAGCAATGCGTGATTTCCGCTCTTCCCCGGAAGCGCCCGTGTAGTCAGGGACGCGGTGGATGCGCGACTGGTCCTTCATGACACGCAGTTCAGGGGCCAATGTGGCGGGATACACCACGGAATCCTTTTCAGAGAGCAGAATCCCAAAGTCGGCCCCGATTCCGGCGAAAACGTCCATGGCTTCTTTGCGGATGGGACCCCGGCATACGATTAATATCTTGAGATGGGAACAGGAAAAGCCCTGAACCCACTGCGATGGGTGCTTCTTGTACTTATCTTGGCGAGTTTCCATGGATGGGGCAGAGGCCCGCAAAACGGCCGCCCTGTCAAACAGGATATAGGCACCCTCCAGACCCCCTCTGACAAAAATCAGGTTGGTTTGCCGTAACGAGTTCCCGCCGCGCGAGTCCTACAGTGCAGGGGGGTAGCAATGCCCAAGATTGTGAAACTGCTGATGGTCTGCGCTCTTTGCGTGGGCATCATCACGGGGATCGTTCTCCTTATCCAAAGATTTGCCTGAAGGGGATGAATATGAAGAACATGGGAACGATTGACCGCATTGCTCGCGTTGTTATAGCGCTGATCGTGGGCGGCCTGTATTTGAGCGGAATGATTTCCGGCACGGTTGCGATTGTGCTCGGCGCCCTGGCCGTGGTGTTTGTGGCTACGGCGGCGATCGGAATGTGCCCGCTGTATCTCCCATTTGGGCTTTCCACAAAGGGAAAGTAGAAGCGACTCTTGGACTCTGCAATACGAACGCCGGAGTAACACCCGGCGTTTTTTGACAGCTACGTTCCGGCCGCGGCTTCCAAAGGGACGTGGTGCCGCTCACGCGCCCCCATGATGAGCATCTGTAGACGGTTTTCAATATTGCCCAAACTGATATCCGGATCGTAGTCAAGGGAGAGTATCTGGACTTCCGGATAGCGGTCCTTCACAGCGCGGATGATTCCTCGCCCTGATATGTGGTTGGGCAGACATCCGAATGGCTGCACAATCACGAACGACCGTACGCCCTTCTTGATCATGGCGATGATTTCGCCCGGGAGAAGCCAGCCTTCACCGGAACTGAACGCGGAGCTGATCACTTCAGCGCCGTAGTCGCGCAGACCGTCGATCGACGTGCGCTCTTCAAAATACTTAAAATCCTTTAGTAATTGTTCCACCACCGGGACGTAACGGTTGAAAACGAACCGCATAACGCCCGCTTCCAATCGGTCCAAAAACGGATACTTTGAAAAACCGCGTTCAGCGGATTCCTCCGTCACTACAACGTCCTGTCTGAAAAAATCCAGAAGCGGCGGCAGATAGGGCTCCATTCCGTTTTTCAAAAGATAGTTTGCAATGCCGTAGTTGGCGGAGGGATGATAGTTGACCAGGATCTCGCCCACAATTCCCACAACGGGACGGCGCTTTGTCCGGTCCGCCTCCACGGTGTTGAATGCTTGGACGGCGCGGGCCAGCGCCCGTTTTACATGCCTGAAGTTCTTTCGGAGCGCCGCCATTCCTTCATCCATGAAGCGGGCGTGGACGGCCTCTGTGTCGCCGGGATTTTTTTCATAAGGGAGGAGGCGCTGGCGCATCTCGTTGAGCGCATCCACATAGAGCATCCCTTGGAGCGATCGGAGTCGGAAGCGCAGACCCAGCTTGAATCCGGGGTGAATGTTTTGAACATCCGTTCCGCTGGTGATGATCGGCACCTGCGGGTAGCCGGCACGGTCAAGGGCGCGGCGCGCCAGAGCGTAGTATTGAAGCGCTCTGCACGACTTGCAGTTCTTGGAGAGGCCCATGGCTGTCTTCGCGGGATCGTACGCGCCGGTTTTCAACGCTGCGAGCACTTCTCCCACGTTGATCTGCGCAGGGAAACAGATGTCATTGTGAACGTAATATTTTCCCAGCGAGATGGCCGACTCGTCTGCCAGCGGCAGAATCTTCATGTTGTAGCCGTAGCCCTCGATCGCGGCCTGCATGACCCGGGAGAATTCCGGCGTAAGGTTGGGGACAAGGATTTCCCTGTTTTTGTCTTCTTTTAGAAAGCGTACACCGTACGGGCTCTGTGTCATACAACGCCTGCCCGTGCCGCGGAGATCCTCTGCGAGCGGACCGTTTCCACAAAGGACCGGACGCGGATCCCAATGGGCCCGCGGTTTTCGCCTTCATCAAGTTTCAAAATCAGCGGTGTTTTGCCGCCTTCATTCTCCATCAAGCGGGTGAGCTCATCGCTCAGGACGGCGTCATGGCCGCATCCAAAACTCACTACCTGCACCAGTTCCAAATGCGGGTGGCGCGCGGCAAGAATCCCGGCCGCGATCAGCCGTGTATGAAATGCGTTATTCGTTTCAATCATGACCCCGGACAAATCAACGTCATGCAGGCCGGGCATGCTGTCTAAGTCGAGCACGGGAATTCCCATGCCGGTGAAGTGTGATGCCAGACCGTGATTGATATAACCATCCGCATGATACGGACGGCCGGCCACGATGACACCAAACTTCTCAACTGACAGGGAAGCGAGCGCTGCACGCCCCTCATGCAGGAGCGATTCGCGGAAAGATGCAAGAGCGCGGTCGCCGGAAGAAATCGCTTTGTCCACGAGCGACTTATCTTTGATGCCTAACGCATCCGCGCAGTACATCTGGATCTGGCGCCGTCTGGCCTGAAGCGAATCCCATTGGAATGCCGGCGCGTCGTATAGGACGCCCTGGGACTGTGGATTGTCGTGAATGCGCACAACTTCCGCGTAGCCTTGTATAACCGGGCACATCCAGCTTTCCGCGCTGGTTTTGTTTTCGCTGAAGACTTTCAGGACCAGAGGATTGAAGATTCTGTCCACGCGCTTGTCTATCAGGTCGAGGACATGCCCGTGCGCCATTTTTGCCGGCAGGCAGATGGTGTCAGACGAGATCGACGCAAGGCCTTTGTCGTAGAGTTCCGGTGTACTCCGCGCGGACAATACCACGTCAAAGCCCAGCTGTTGAAACAGAGTCTTCCAGAACGGCATGCTGTCCCAGAACTCCAGTGTGCGCGGGATGCCGATGCGGATGTTCCGCTGCGCCGGGGAGCCGTCTATTTCATAGTCGCGGAAGAGGGCTTTTTCCCTGAAGGCGATGAGGTCGGGGATCGATTTCAGGCGCGCGGTCACTTCTTTCAGCCGCGCCTTTACAGTTTCCTTGGTTTCCACGCTGTCCAAGATTTCGCCTTTCTCGCAGCGGTTTCCGGCCACGTGCCGCGTATTCTCTCCAAAATCTACGACAGTCCTGCTGCAGTTATTCTGGCAGAAGCGGCAGTTGTCAGCGGGCATGGGCTTGGGGCTCAGGTTTTCCACGCGCTCCCACGAGAACGTGTCCCCGCCGCCGTGCAGCTCAATGTGTTCTTTGGTGAGCATGGCGGCGCCAATGGCTCCCATCTCCGCCGGATGGGGCGGTCGGATAACGTTGCGTCCCAGCTTTTTCTGGAAGGCGCGGAGTACGGCGTCGTTTCTGAACGTGCCCCCCTGAACCACAATGTTGTCCCCAAACACATCATAGCTGGAAACTCTGAGGACTTTGGTGAGGGCATTTTCCACAACGGACGAGCAGAGGCCGGCCATGATGTCGCTTACGCTTTTGCCGTTCTTCTGTTCTGTGATAATCGACGAGTTCATGAAGACGGTGCACCGTGAACCCAGGCGTGACGGGTTCTCAGACCCAAACGCAAGGTCGGCGATGTCCTGAACCCGGATTCCCATAGCGCCCGCATAGGTTTCCAGGAATGAACCGCATCCAGCGCTGCACGCTTCGTTCAGGGCAAAGTTGACAGGGATCCCGTTTTTGACGTAGATGGCCTTCATGTCCTGACCGCCGATGTCTAGGATGAAGCTGACGTTTGGGCAGTATTCCCGCGCCGACCTTGTATGAGCGATGGTTTCTACTGTGTGAAAATCCAGCTTGAGCGCGGTGAAGAACAGTTTTTCACCGTATCCGGTGGAGCCCGCTCCCAGTATCCTGAGCGTCCAGCCGTGTTCCAGATAACGCTGCCGCATGGCCAGAAGGCCGCGGCGGACAGTGGCCAGAGGATCCCCTTCGTTGGAGCTGTAATACTTGTCGAGAACTGTCCCATCCGTGCTCAAGAGCACAAACTTGCTCGTTGTGGATCCTGCGTCAATTCCCAGATAGACGGGAAGTTCCCGGCCGGCGCCCGGCTCAGAGGTGTCAAGAAATGACTGAAAGGTGGGCAGCGAATACTGCGACTGAAACTGCGCGGATTCTTCCTGTCCGGAGAACAGTTTGTCCGCCTGGTGCTCGTGTCCTGTCTGTCGGCCCACGGCAATCCGTTCCATCATCGAATCCAGATTGGCCGCCCGGTACTCGTTGACCGACTCGCCGTGCAGTTTAACCGTAGATAACGCGGCGCCGTAAGCGACAATCACCTCGGCGTTTTCAGGAAGAATCCCGGCGCTTTCCGGGAGTCCCAGCCTCTCGCGGAAAACGCGGACAAGCGTCTTGTGGAACGTTAATGGACCGCCTTCAAAAAGGACCGGGCCCTGAATGCGCACGCCCTGGGCCAGGCCGCCAATGACCTGTTTGGCGATGGCGTGGAATGTGGAGAGGGCAATGTCTTCTTTGGGGACCCCTTGGTTGAGAAGGGGTTGGATGTCTGTCTTTGCAAACACGCCGCAGCGGCCGGAGATGTCATACATCCGTGTCCCGCTGGCCGCAAGCCGGCCGATCTGCTCGGGCGTCGTTTTCAGGAGTTCTGCCACCTGGTCGATGAAGGCGCCGGTGCCGCCCGCGCAGACGCCGTTCATGCGCATGTCGGTGACCCAAGGCTTGCCGGTGTCAGGATCCTTCTTAAAGAAGAGAATCTTTGCGTCCTGTCCGCCCAGCTCAATGGCGGTGACGGTGTCGGGGTGCAGATGGGCTACCGCAATGCCGTTGGCCACCACTTCCTGTGTAAAGAAAGCGTGAAGCATACGGGCCACTTCTACTGCGCCGCTGCCGCACAACGCTGTGCGAAACTCTGTATTGGGAAAGAAGGTGTGCGCCTCATCCAGAAGCCGCTTTACCGTGGCGGCCTGCTCAGCGTAGTGCCGCACATATCTGTGATATACTAGAGCGTTAGTCTTAGGGTCTACGACCGCAATCTTAACTGTTGTGGAGCCTACGTCCACTCCTACAAGAACTGTGTTCTCCATATTCATACAAGCGCCGGAAAAATGTCAAAGCTCCGAAAAGCGGCATCCGAACGCACTCAATATTTTAGAACACATCGGGTTGCAGAATCATAATGATTCTTGTTCCAGACAACGTTTAGACGAGTTGTCACTTGTGGACGGGTCGTCGTCAGATTGTGAGAGCCGAGGTGTCGAGGCCCAGCAGTTTGAGGTAGAGCTTCAATTGTGCCCTGTGGTGAATCTCATGTTCCCCAAGGTGCCAGACAACGTAGCCCGTGCTGCGGCTTTCCCCGCTCTCGGTCTTGTAGGCTTCTCTGTCCAAGTCTTCCATGGTCAGGTCCGACAGCACTGCCTGAACCAATTTGTCGGTAACGTCAAGTTCAGCGATGAAGGCCGCGCGGTTCAAGGGCTCCTTTTTTCTGATGTTGTCCGGGGCCTTCACGTCGCGCTTGAGCCAGCGGCCGAGCATGAAGTAAACAGCGCCAACGATGTGCCGGGTCAGTTCGCCGAGAGGCATCAAGTCCGGCGACGGTTTGAAATCCAGCTTGTCATCCGGCACCACAGCGGCGAGCTTCCGCGTCCCTTCACGGACGTGTTTCCATTCATCAAAGTAGTGGGCAGGGAGCATGGCTACATGCCAAAACACCGCGGCGTCTCAGTCAATAGATTCTCGGGGATCGTGTCGGGATGCCCATTTGGGGCGGTCTATGCCGTTCGGGAAAAGTGTTTGGCTCCTGGACGGAGGACCCTCAACTGACTCATGGCATACCGTTTTATTGAAGTCCACGTTGAAAACGAAATCGCAGAGGTCCATCTGAACCGCATGCCGCTGAATGATCTGACCCCGGACTTTATGACAGAAATTGCTGCCGTTCACGCGGAGCTGGATGCCCGGTCGGATGTGAAAGGCGTTCTGTTGTGCTCACGCGCTGAAAAGTTCTTCTGCAACGGGTTGGAACCTAAGTATATGCTGGAGCAGACCGTGGACGGCCGCGGCGAAGTATTCCTCAAGCTCCTGGAAATGTGCCGGGCTGTCTACGCGTTCTCGAAACCCGAGCTTTCCGTGATCAAAGGCCACGCGATGGCGGGCGGGGCGGTGCTCGCGGCTCTCACGGATTTTCGTTTCATGGGAGACGGCAAGTACCGCTACAGCTTCTCGGAAGTCCGCGTTGGTCTTACGATCCCGCATATCATCATGGAGCTGGCCGCATCCGTTGTGGGCACTCACAATCTCCCCCGCGTGATCATGGCCGCCGAGGCCTTTCATCCCCCGGAGGCCAAGGCCGTGGGACTTGTTGATCAGGTGTACCCGCATGACAAGGTCCAAGCGGAAGGTAGACGTTATCTGGAGTCGCTCGTGGATTTTCCACTCGCAAGCATCCGTTCTGTGAAAAAGAATATCCGCGCGCCTCTCTTGAAGCGTTTCCAAACGGTCAACGCAGCGGAGCTTGCGGAATTCAGATCGTTTCTTTCAGGGAACTTTGAAGAGGGTCTGCGCGCGGTGATGGAGCGCCGTCGTCCCAAGTTTCAGGATTAGATATGATCGCTTCCGTTGAATCAAGTGCGGTTATAGGCGCGCTGATTCTCTCGGCGGTGATTCTCGTTGTTCTGTGCTTTGTTTTGGGATTCATCCTGGGACGACGAAAGGCGCGGAGCACCTCTGAATTCAGGGCGTTTTTTCGGGCTCTTCCAGATTTGTATTTTCGCTTGAACGCGTCCGGAGTGATCATGGACTATGGGGCCGGCCGCGAGTCGGACCTGTATGTGGCGCCTTCGGAATTTCTGGGCCGCACGTTCATCGATGTTCTTCCGGGCCGCGTGTCCCGCATCCTTGCTAAGGCTGATGCGCGCGCCCGGGAAACGAAGGGGATCACGATCGTGGAGTATCCGCTTACGATCGCAGGGGAGCGGAAATACTTTGAGGCGCGGCTGATGTCGTTTCCCGGTGATCAGATGTTCTGTGTAGTCCGGGATATTTCAATCCGCCGGAAAGCGGAGAAGAGCCTGAGAGCATCCTTGGTAAGGCAGCGCGTGCTCATGAAGGAGATTCAACACCGGGTCAAAAACAACCTGCAGCTGATCGCGTCGCTTCTGGATCTTCAGTCCGGCGCGGTAAAAGATCCGCACGTTTTCCGGCTTCTTCAGGAATCCCAGAACCGCGTCCGCGCGATTGCTCTTGTGCACGCGCAGCTTTATGAAACGGCCCATATGAAGCACGGAGCTAGAATCGACTTTGCGGCGTACGTAGAGAGTCTGGCCTTCAATCTGTTCCGGTCGTACGGAGCGACTTTGGACCGCGTGGCTTTGGATATACAGGTTGCTGTGCCTCCGTTTGGACTTGAAACGGCCATGAACTGCGGACTCATTCTTTGCGAACTGCTGTCAAACACGCTCAAACACGCGTTTCCCGACGGGCGGATCGGCGCTGTCAAGATTACCGTTTCTGAAGGTGCTGATGGTACGGTTCGACTATCTGTGGTTGACAACGGAGTGGGATTCGGTTCCAATCCACCTAGTCGCTCCATTGGCTTACAGCTGATCGACACCCTCTCGGCGCGGCTGGGAGGAAAGCTGGAGTTTCGTTCGTCGAATGGAGTGGAGGCGGCGATGTCCTTCCCTTTGCGGGCATCGTGAGTCAGGGGCCCGGAGGCACATGGATCTCGCAGACATTCTTATTGTAGAGGACGAACCGATCGTTGCTCTCAGCATTCAAAACCGCCTCCAAGGACTGGGATACCGCGTCACAGGCGTCGCGTCTTCCGCTGCTGAAGCGCTGGAGCACGCACAAGTTGGTCGGCCCGACCTTGTGCTCATGGACATCCGCCTGAAAGGCGGCGACGACGGGATTACCGCCGCAGCGGAAATCAAAGCCCGCCACAATCTGCCCGTTGTCTTTCTTACGGCCTACGCCGACGACGCCACTATCGCGCGCGCCCGGACCGTGTTTCCCGCGGGATACATCCTGAAACCGTTCGAGACCAAGGAACTCCAGACGACCATCGAAATAGCTCTCAACCGCCACAACTTGGAAAAGAAACTGCGCGAGAGCGAAGAACGTTATGAGCTTGCTTCCCGCGGCGCCAACGACGGAATCTGGGACTGGAACTTGATCACGAATTCTGTCTACTATTCACACCGCTGGAAAGCAATCATCGGCGCCGCCGACCTCGACATCACCACGGATCCGGAAGAGTGGTTCAGCCGCGTCCATCCTCAGGACATTGACAGAGTGAAGCGGGACTTGGGACGTCACATTGACGGTGTCACCCCCTTCTTTGAAAACGAGCACAGGATTCTGCATAAAGATGGAACATTCCGATGGGTTTCGTGCCGCGGCATGGCCGTCCGTGACGCAAACGGCACAGCTTTCCGGATTGCCGGCTCCCAGTCTGACGTAACCCGGCGTCGCCTTGCGGAAGACCGCCTCATTCAATTTGCTTTTTTTGATCCCCTGACGGATCTGCCGAATCAGGTGGCATTTCTTGACCGGCTGTGGAGCGTTGTGCGGCAGCGAAGATCTGCTCCATCCAGCCAGCCCGCAGAGACAATGTTTACCGCAATGGTGGAGCTTACAGGGATTCCAGGGGT
>JACPZR010000572.1 GCA_016195395.1 Spirochaetia bacterium | reverse complement strand
TTCTTCCAGGCCTTCTACTTTTCCTTCTCGCTCCTTGATCCGGGAGAAGGTTTCCTCGCGCTTGAGGGTTAGCGCCGTGAGCTTCTCTTCTGTTCGTTTGCGTTTAGCTTCTAAGTCCAAAAACGACAGGAAGCGGAGGTTCCGGTCATGCCGGTCCATGTGTTCTTTGAGCTTCAAATATTCGCGTGTCTTCCGGGCCTGTCGCTCCAGGTGTTCCATTTCTTCTTTGCGCGCTTTGAGAATGTCTCCGAGGCGCAGAAGGTTCTGTTCCGTATCATAAAGGCGACCCATGGTCTCTTCACGTTCCGCTTTGAAACGTGACACGCCCGCGGCCTCATCGAACAGGAGGCGGCGCTCTTCCGGAGAGGCCTTAAGGATTTCAGACATCCGGCCCTGCTCCATGATGGAGTACGCAGCCTTGCCGATCCCCGTATCCATGAACACGCGGTCCATGTCCCGCCGCGTGCTCCTGCGGCCGTTGATGAAATACTCACTGGGGCTGTTCAGAAAAAGACGACGCGCAATCGAAACTTCATCTGTGTCTAACGGGAGGCCGCGTGTTGTGTTGTCGAAAACGAGTTCCACTTCAGCCATTCCGGCGGGGCGGCGGCTTTCCGATCCCATGAATACGACGTCATCCATGCTCTTACCGCGCAGAGCCCTGCCCGATTTTTCACCAAGCACCCATCGCACAGCGTCGACAATGTTTGACTTCCCGCAGCCGTTAGGCCCCACAATCGCAGTGATGCCGGAACCGGTTTCAACAACGGTCTCGTCCGCGAAGGACTTGAAGCCCACCATCCTGATCTTTTTCAATTGCATGTTTGTGTCAAAGTTCCGACATTGGATTATGTCGCATTATGATTATGTCGTTTCACCTATATTTACCCTTGAACGAATTCAGTCAGCCAATTTTTTAGCCCTCTCTGATTGTTGAAGCAATGCAGCATCCCCCGGAAGAGAATCAAACGAAAGAAGCTCTGCTGACTCAGATGCTTGCGAGAAAGCCGTATCTCCGCGCGCTCTTTGAGACGCCGAATATTTTTGGAGCATTTGGCGTTGAGCGCGGAAAAGACGGAGCGCCTGTGATCGTAAGCGGCGGGAAGCCTCTCTCCTCGAGGACCGCGCCGCTCGACGAAATCAAACGCTCCCTTCCCCGTGATGCGGCACGATTCCGGGGCTCGGAGATCGTCATCATTCTGGGCGCTGGCAACCCCAATTTTTATTCGTCGATGCTTCGGCACTTAAAAGAGAATCAAATCTGCATCGGCCTTGAAGGCGACGAGAATCTCGCCGCCTTTGCCGCGCAGGCGGGTTTGATCGACGACTTCCTTATGAGGTCCGGCTGTCACTTGTTCAGCGGACAGGCAGCATTGGACCTGCTCTGGCACTACCTCGATACCATTCCCGCTGACCGAATTTCCGGTGTGCGCTTCATGCGCCACATGCCGTCGGTGCGACGTGATCCACAGTTCTTTGAGGCGGCGGAAGAGCGCGTAAGAACCGTGATCCGTTCACGTGTTTCAGATCTGATGACCCGTTTGGAATTTGAAAAACTCTGGATCCAAAACACAATCCTGAACCGGGCCCTACTGCCGGACGCACCCGCGTCCACCGACTGCCGTGAACACCCCACGTGCCTCCTCCACTGGGAGGGTGCACTCAAAGGGGCGCCCGCAGTGCTTGTGGCGGCCGGCCCGTCGCTCCGGGACACACTTGACGTTATCCGGTCGCTTCAGAGCCGGGCGTTCATCCTCGCCTGCGATACCGCGGCACGTGTCCTGATTGAGGCAGGGATCACTCCTCACGCAGCGATTACCTTGGACGCACAGAAGCACAGCCTCTTTCACTTTCTGGGCGTGGACCTCTCCCGGACGATTCTCTTTGCGGACATGGTAGCCGATCCAAAGCTCCTCCGTTCGATTGCGCCCAAAGGCATGATATTTTCTATTACAGCGCGCGTAGCGCAGGCCGCAGACGGCACACCGGTATCCGAAGCCACAGCGGGGAGCGGACACATCTTTGATACGCATGGTAACGTGGGTTTTCTTCAGTCGGGCGGTTCGGTGGCCACAACGGCGTTTGATCTCCTGCGTTTTTTGGGAGCGGGTTCTGTTCTTTTTGCGGGCCAGGATCTTGCCTACACGGGACGACGCATTCATTCACCCGGCACGCACCACTGGGGGCGCTGGTTCGCGCAGCTCTCCCGCGTAAAGCCTCTGGACGGGATCATTGAGGCGATCATTCGGAAGCGACACACCTTTCAGGTTCCTTCTGTCCGGGGCGCGGACGTTTTGAGCGACTACGTTCTGACTCTCTATCGGCGCTGGTTTGAAGACTCCGTGCCGCGATCAGGAATCCGCGCCGTGAACCTGACGCGGTACGGAGCGCAGATGGAAGGCGTGGAATGGGTGACGGACGAGCTCCTAGAATCGTTCATCAGCGCGCTCCCGGAACGTCCCG
>JACPZR010000571.1 GCA_016195395.1 Spirochaetia bacterium | reverse complement strand
GGTACACGGAAATGTTGGAACTCCTGACAGGGAAAGGTTAGGTCGCTTCCGCCTGCGAGATCTGCCTAACGTCCATGACTGCTGCCGCGCTTCAAAGAACTCACTGCTGCACGCAGAAGAGGCTGCCCAAATTATTGCATGCCAGGTTTCCGCCGTTGATTGCGGCCTGAGTGGCTGCATTTGCCACCCCATATCGTCCGAAAACTCCGCTCGTGCCATCATTCCAAGCCGCCCCGCAGCCGCCGGCTGTGGTCCAATCCCCGTTTAACCCCGTCCATAGAGCACTTCCCGTAGTTCCAATCGCATTTGTCAGATTGGGCCCAAACACATAGAGAGAGGCGGCATTCGTAGTCATTATTTGAGTACCGTCGGGGCGCGTATACACTTGGTTTGGACGCAGCACCCAGTCCACCTGACCGTCTCCAACGTTTGCGGTTAGAGAAGCCACGCGGACGGCGGCGAGAGCGATCAACGCTTTATAGGTCCCCGTATTTGCCGGTTTCGCTGAATCTGAATTACAAATTGAATCGGCTCCTGGTATGCCGCCGAGATTTCCCGACGAAGTGGAATTTGAAACAAAGATCAATTTTGGAGAAGTTCCCGCGATGATCGCGCTGCTCCCCGCCGCACAGTTTGAAGAGGAGTCTCCAAGAATTGCTTTTGTGATCAGTATGTCCTGGAAATCTTTGGACATAGGATCGCAGGCATTTTCGCGATAGGGCTTTTCACAGGAGCAAACAAAGAGGGAGAAAAAGGCGAGGAGCAAAGCATTCCACGTAGGACCTGATAACGTCAGGCTGCGAAGGGCTGATGCCGTTATGATACCAAACCAGAGTGTCGGCTGTTCAAGCATTCTGTCTTTTGTGCCATCGCCTGTTGGACGATAGTCAATGGCATTTTGTCTCTGCGGACCCCCTGTTCAGGGGGTCTTGTCTCCAGCGGGTGGGCACGGGCCCGCTTCTGACCAAAATACATCAACGCGTCGACCGACGCTTTTTCCGCGCGCGTGGGCGCGGTGCCGGGGCGGCGCTTTTCGGGGCTCGGGGCCGCTGGGGTTTGTTTTGAAGACGGGCAAAGGAATCAAGCACGGCCTCCACT
>JACPZR010000579.1 GCA_016195395.1 Spirochaetia bacterium | reverse complement strand
GGCAGATGCCGTCCTCTGTCTTTCGCGGACAACGCTTGAGGATATCGCAGCCTTTGTGCCGCGGGTTGCGGACGACAGGCTCCACGTTGTGTATATCCCGGATGTGACGTGCCGAACATCAAAGCAAAGGCTCCCGCCGGGCCCGTGGGAAGAATCAAACGATTTGCCCTGATCGTTGGGACCATTGAACCCCGCAAGAATCAGAACACGTTGGTGGAGGCGCAGATTGAAGCGCATGGAAGCCGCCCGTCGGTGATGCCGCTGGTCATTGTGGGACGGCGCGGTTGGGGCGATGAAACACTCTACCGTCGCCTCTCAACGGGGGAACTGGAGCGCTCCGGCATCTATTACATTGAGGAAGCCGACGATGCCGTTCTCCGCTGGTGCTACGAACACTGCTCTTACATGATCTGCCCCAGCCTGCACGAGGGGTTTGGCCTCCCTATTCTCGAGGCCTATCTTTTCAAGAAGGCCACACTGCTGTCAGACATCCGCGTTTTCAGAGAAGTCGGAGCCGGCTCAACGTTTGTTTCGCCGCTCGACAAAGCGGCATGGAAAACGGCGCTCCTCCTTCATGACACGGGCGCCAAAAAGAAAGCCTTGGCCGCGCCCAGGTTCGACAAAAAGTTCTGGTCTTACAAGCGGACGGCCGCGGAGATTTCAGCTATCATAGACAATGTGAGGAAAACCAACCGGAGCGCGCAGTGAACTCCCCGCAGTCAGTCACCAAAATCTGCGTATGCGCGCGCGTTACACGCGATGATATCTTCCGCGCGGTTTCAGAGGGCTGTCACACTTACAGACAGCTGGTGCGGAAGACCGGGGCAGGAACTGGATGCGGCTGCTGTGCAAGCGACGTAAAGGCGGTGCTCCAGGAAGCATTATCTGAAATCAAAGAAGGACAGCCCTCGCTCAATCTGTGAGGTCTGCGGCGGACGGCATGGTTATTGCCTGCCAATCAAGGAATCAAGGTCATTGAGCATATCTTCTCTGGCTTTAGGTCCACCGGCAATAGAAGACTTTGCGTTTCTTATTTCAAGGCGTGCAAATACAACTTGTCTATCTTTCTTCTCAGCCCAACCCACGAACCAACCCAGCGGCGCATTTTCGTTTATTTCACCATTACTGTCACGAAGCCAACCGCTCCCACTTTTTCCATATACAACCCAGCCTCCAAGGGCTTTGTATTCAGGGATGATTGAACGAACGCTCGCATAAGTTCTTTCGGTGACTGGCAGCTTCCTGTTCAAAAACTTCAGTAAGAACCGAATCTGTTCGTTTGGGGATATGGCCAATGAAGACATCAACCATGCGTGCGTTAGTCCGTTATGCTTTCCTGGATCGCCTGAAACATCTTGATTCCCATATTCAAACTTCTTTACGTAGTCGCTAAGTCTTTTTTCTCCTAAGCGCGTTGTCAATTGCTGGGAAAACCAAACCACCGATTCTCGCTCCCACAAATCAGGGGACACGTGCTTATATCCTTGGTCTCTTTGTGAAGGATTGTACTCTGGCTTCAACTCCCATGTTGGCGATTTCGGTGATTTCAAGATCTCGCTGTCAAAGCCCATGATTGCCAATGCAAACTTGAAGGTTGAGCAAGGAGAGACCCTCTTGTCGCATTCGCCGGACTTGTGCAAAATCGTGCCCGTGATCGCGTCTGCTATCACAGTGCACTTCAATCCACCCTTTTCCTGTGCTGTCACAGCACTTCGAGGAACTACTAAAAAGGCGACAGCAATGAACACGGCTTGGAGCCTCACGCGTCGGCCCCGATCTTTGGCGTTACCCGTCACGGAAGATCGCCGTACAGAGTACTCCTCACAAACGCTGTGCCCATCTTGACATCCAGGTGATCCAATCCGCAGGTTCCGCCGCCGTTGTTGGCATTCAGCGTACCGGCAGTAAATGTGTGACCGGATAACGTGGCGCTTGTCACAGGTACTACACAGTCGGATGTCCCTCCAGCCGTGCCCCCTAGAACGCGGCACGCTGCCAGCAGTGCCCCGGAGGCCCCGGCATCACCACAAGTGGAAGCGGTGGCGTTTGTGTTGTACTGACCGTAGATGGCGCGGTAGAATAAACTATCTCTGTCTGTTTTCGCGTTAATCGCTGTCAGTTTAGGATTGGACGATCCGGTGATACTGCCGTCGAAATTGTCCCAACGAAGATCCTGTCCGCCTGTTGTGTTGGTCATGAACCCGGCCAGCGACCCGAGCGTTGAATGGTCCGCTTGAAACTCAGGGCTGGCCCACGGAGAACCGTGGTACGGCGTCCCCGTTGTGATGATTCGCGTTATATAGGCTGGAGCGGCCAGGTTCTGGTAGACGGCAAATCGCGTTACGAGCCCGCCCATCGAGTGCGCGTAAATCACAACTTTTCCAGTATCTGCCGCGCCGTTGAACAATGCATCCATCTTGGCGCGGAAACGTGCGCCATTCACGTCCACCCCGTTTGAGGTCAGGTAGTCGAAGGCATAGATGTCATAGTTCTTTGTATTGATGATTGGATCAAACTCCACATTTTGCTGAAAGTAAGCTGTCCAGTTCTGGGCCAGAATTCTGTCCTTCAGCTGATCGGGCGTGGGGTAAGTGAATCCATCCCTGTCGTCAAAATGCCAGCCGTGAACCAGAACCAGTTTCTTCTTTCCAGCAGTGACATCGGCGGCGGTGGCCTCCCAGATCAGCCCTTTGTTGGTCTCTCCCGTTGTAATCAGCGGGCTCACATAATAAAGCTTCGCGTAGTAGTCGCCCTGCGCTTGGACGATTCCGAGTGCGATGAGAAGATTGCGCGTCAGGTCGCTCTTGGACGGTTCCTTCAGGTGTAACTGCTCGGCCAATTTGGTGCAGGAGGGACCAACACCGGTACTGAAAGCCAATGCACACACGGCTGCCAATCGAACCAATCCTGCCTGCCATCTCATACAGTCAGAGTTTCCCCCTGTATTTTGGAATCAAGCAATACTCGCCGCTCATTTTGAGACGCATTCTAGACCGACTGGCTCTCCATCCCCGACATGACCTCGTTCCGACGCACCGCCATGGGATTGTCGGGCTCCACCGCGAGCGCCTGCTGGATGAGACCCATGGCCCGCGACAGATTCCCCGACATCCGGTAGATGTCAGACAGGTTGATCAGATTTTTGACGTTATGCGGCTGCCTGAGACGAACACGCTCTCCAAAATCCGCCGCCCGCTGCGGCTTGCCGCACTTCTTGAAACAGTAAGCGGCAATGTACACGAATTCCGTATCATCGGGCCGCAGGTACGTGTAGTCCTCCGCGAGCTCAGCGGCCCGAGGAAAGTCCCCTGAAAGAATCAGCGCTTTGACCAGACGTCTGATCACCTCCGGCCGCTGGTTATCCATCGAGTACGCCCACTCCAAGGCCTTGAGCGCGCCCTCCAAGTCCCCGGAGCGCATGAGATCCCCGCCCTCTTTCAAAAGATTTTGGATACCCACGGGAAGAGGCTCGGGGGCGGGGCGGTCCGCGCTTCGATACGCAATGCGCAACATGCTCAAGTCGTCAATCAAGAGGCCGTCCGACTGGAGCGATTCGTAGATTCCCTGCAGCTCTCCTTTTGCGTTTTACACATGAAACAAAATCCGATTCTCGTCTTCGTTGATAACAGCATTCTCGCCGTTCGCGTGCGTCTGGATGTCATCGCGTCCGTCGGACCCGGCAATCACGATGTCGCCCGGCAGAAGCTGGAATGTCTGAACAAAGATCCGCCCCTGAGCCCTCGGCATCCCCAATTTCCGAAAATAGAGTTCATTCTCGAGGAACTGCGCGCGGCCGTCCCGATAGAGCATGGTCCACGGATGTTCCGCGTTGATGTAGTACATGAAGCCAGTTTCTTCGTCAATGAGACCCATCGCGAGGCTGACGAGCATGGACCCATCGAACGCTTCAAAGACCTTGTGGAGTTCAATGAAGGCGTTCTTCAGCCAACGTTCAGGGAAATGATCGGCGGCTGCGTTCGCGCTCCGCGTCCGCGCGAGAATCGCTTCAAAGACCGACCCTAAAACCAAAGCCCCGCCCGCGCCCTGCATGGACTTACCCATAGCGTCGCCGTTCAAGAACACTGTGAACTGCTTCCCGGACAACGTTATGTTGTCCGCAATGCACATGTCTCCCCCAATATCACCGTCCCAGTGCCTGAACTTGAAACGCTTCTTCTGGCGCAGGAGAAAATCCACGGTAAGCACGTCGCTCTTCACCCGGTTCATCCCCAGCGGCTTCAACAGTATTGACGTAAGAAAGTAATCTCCATCCTGCTGCGTCTTCAATGCCTGCACCTCAGTGAGTGTGCTCTGAAGCTCGGCCGTGCGTTCCTTGACACGCGCCTCAAGATTAGCGGCGTAATCCTGCAGACGCGCCCTTGCATCCCCGATCGAGATCACCATGTCGTTAAAGCTACGGGTCAAAAATCCAATCTCATCCTCTACGCGCGGTTCAATGCGCACAGAGAAATCCCCTCCGTTCACGCGGCCCACGCCGCTCAGGAGATTTCGGAGCGGAGTAAGAAGCGCGCCCGCAAAGAACAACCGGTAACCAAAGATCACAAAGCACGCGGCTCCCGCCAAAACTGTCATAAGCTTCACTGCGGAGCGGTGCACATGCAGACGGTAGAGGTCGTATGGAAAACCGATCTCGACCACTTTGTCCCCGATAACCCCGATATAACTTACAAACTGCAGACCCGGTTCCGCCCCCTGCCGGTAATGCCGCGTGCCGGGAGGTGCAGCAGGCACCAGAAGGCAGAGAATGCGTGTCTTCAACGCCTCCCCGTCGCTTTTGTCAGTGAGAATCACATCCTGCATGGCCTCCCTGTATGGCTCAAACTGCGGGTCCGACTTTTCCAAGAACGCCGCCAGCAAAGGGCGGAAGCCGGCCGCAGGGATACCTCTGATTTTCGTGGAGCGGTGAAAGAGAAGGCCTTCTTCTCTGGAGAATTGTTCAAGGACCGCCGCTTGATTCAAAGACGTTGTCCGCGAGAGCGCCCGACGATGACCCGCAAATCCCTGATGCGACTGCTCAAGAATATGAGCCAACCGGCCGGGAAAGGAAGAGTCATCAGGGAGGGACGCGATCCTCGATACGATCAGCGCATTCGCATACTCCTGTTCAACGACCGGGGTCACGTCAAAGAGAGTCGCTCCGGAGTGTTCAGCTTTCTTGGAATCCCAGACAAGCCGGTACGCTTCTCCCGGAGCCGGCTGTCCGGACACAAGAGACATGCTCACGTCCTTGTTCCTGAATTGATCAAACGATCGTTCAGCGTCACCCAGAAAGAAATAGCCGATCAGCAGGAGGACTCCAAGAATAGCCACGAGGCTGATCCCGGTGATTTTTCCCATGAAGCTCGTCTTGTCTTCAGTATTATTGAGGAAGATTACAATGATAATGAAGCAGCCGCTCACCCCCAGAATCGTAAAGAGTGTAACGTACAACTCGCGGCTCATGGCGCCGTCCCGTGACATAACGTTAAGAATACCGGGAATGAACGTCAGAAGGAGGCCGGCCGCAAGAAGGAACGACAGCATGGCTCGGACGGGCTTTTCGCGGATGATTCTGTAAATTCCCACGACCACGTACACAACGGAGTTGATCAGAATGTAGAGGCCGATGTTGCGGCTGAGAATATCCACGTCGAAATCCCACAGGCGGGCGGAGAAGAGGTACACCCTGGGCGCATGTAGGGTCTGGAGCATGAAATAACCTGTAACTACGACGTTGACCGCAACAGAAATCCAAAGAAGAGCATCCGCCTTTTTAGAAGGACGCGACGATGGAAAGTGGATCATCACCTGAGAGAGGAGAATCCCGTTCATGGAAGCAACGAATACAGTGACCCATCTGTGAAACGCCCCACACGGAGCATGGATGCTGGAAGCCACCGCGTAGGCCACGCAGAAGAAGAAGGAACTAAAGAAGAACAGGCCCAAAAACTGTGTGGATTTGGAGCGCTCTTTGACTCCAAAGGCTATCAGCCCCGCATACAGTTGAAACACCCCGGCAATGGCAAAACTGCAGCCAAAATATTCGAACCGAATGGGAGGCATGCCGCATGTCTATTTTTGACTTTCAAATTGTCAACTAGATGGACAGGGCCCGGTCTAGTGCTAAAGGTGGAGCGGCCGCGCGCATGCTGATTCCAATCGCCCGGCCCGCTCCCACAACAAAGCCCGTCGCTTTGACGGGCTTTGTGCGGGCGCAATGGTAAACTTTCTAAACTGTGGGGCCACTTGGACTTGAACCAAGGACCAAGAGATTATGAGTCTCCTGCTCTAACCAACTGAGCTATGGCCCCAAATGCCTGCCAAAACGCCGTATAGCAATTGGGAGGCCTGCGTCACCAGGATTTTTAGCCCTTCCGGAAGTGCAAGAAAGAAAGAGTCGCTCTGCCAAGCGGTCTCACGGGCGGCGCTCTCCGTGTTCTTCTCTTCCACCGCGCACTCGAACGTTATCTTGACGCGCACCGGCCAGTGGTCCGAGTATTCAATGTCCGGCGCCGCTTTGTGCCGCTTGTCCACGCCCATCGCTTCCGGACGCAACACCGCCGCCTCCACCTCGTCAAACGTGCACGCGGGCGCGCGCAACAGATACACCCCGTCCAGACACAAACCGCCGCCCTTCTCGTAAAAACTCTGGCAGGCGCTCCGCGGAATCAAGTCCTCCATACCCAGCGCCTCTGCCAGGTGC
>JACPZR010000578.1 GCA_016195395.1 Spirochaetia bacterium | reverse complement strand
GTTGTGGGCACAAAATCTTTCTGCGCCTGCGCATAGCTTTCAGGCGTGCCGATATCCCTGTGGTAGTCGGAATTCACATATGTGTAAATGCGCCCCATCAAACGGGGGATCACCTGCGTGCTGAAGTCGATGAACGGCCCCCCAAGAGAAGCAATGAGGTGCATCACCTCCGGTTCAAGTATGTAGACCGCACCGTTGGCCAGATTCCCCGGCGGCGATGCCACTTTCTCGTGGAAGTTCACCACAACGTTATCCGAATTCAACTCAACGATTCCGCATTCGCTGGGATTGGGGGCCGTGAAAACCATCATCGTCATGGCGCAATGGGATGGACGCGTTGCATGGGCTTGAAGAAAATCAGCTACCGGAAAGCGGCTCAAGTTGTCCGCATGGATGAGCATGAAAGACTGCTCTTGAAAAAATGCCCGATTGGCGAGGGCGGTCCCTGCCGTGCCGAGGAGTTCGGGTTCGTGTACGGTCTCAATGTCCGCTTTACGCGGACAGCTGTTGATAAAATCCAGGACCTGATCTGGAAAGTAGTGTAGGTTGACAAGGAGTGGCTTTACCCCTGCGGGGATCAGTAGGTCGAACCAGTATCCCAAAAGAGGGACACCATTGATTGGAACCAGACATTTGGGGATGCCGTTCGTGATTGGCCGCAGACGCGTGCCCAAGCCGGCTGATAGGAGTAGCGCTCGCAATTGTTTGCTCGGAACTGTCTGCTCGGAATCGGGGGCTAGCGTGGTGCCACTACGCATGATTTTGGGCAGAGGAAGTCAGGCCCAAGTGAGCGGAGAAAGTGCGTACCCATTCTGGCCTCGGGATGAATCCACCCGTGAAACTCGTTGAACTTGGGATGGCTCCGGAAGATTGCCCAAAATTTTTCTTGAAGAACTCTATCTTCCTCGGTTTCGTTCCATTTGCCGGCTAGGCGGGCTTCCAGCTCCAGAGCTCCCTCGCAGATTTCGTCTGCGGTGAGCGGCTCCAAATCGATGCCAGCCCTGTCGTAATCCTGCGTCCTGAGAAACGAATACTCCAAACACTCATACACGTTCAGAGGCTGGTTCGTGCTCTTCCATTTGTGGTGCTTGGTGGCTCCAACCATGCGGCTCCACGACCGAATCCCATGCAGTGGCCCCGAATTCAAGTAGGCCACTGGTTTTCCATAAACATCGGCCACGGAATCAACCCCGGTTCCCGTGCTGATGACAAAGTGACAATTTGCCACCAGCCATATATCCAACAGGTCATTCATATCATCCACGAACGGATAATCTATGAATCTTTCACTACTGCAATCGAGACGCTTTCCGGCTTTCTTGGAGAGGCGAATCACCCAGTATCCCATATCTGTCAGTCTACGCGCCACCTCCGCATACAGGCTGATGTCGCTGTGCCGATAACTGTTGTGACGAGAGATCCCATGGTCCGCGTAATAGGAATCATCCCGCACAATCAATGGGATAATCTTTTCGCCGTCACACCATCCCCTGCGGGCAAGCCAAGCTTTGCAGAATGCATCTTCTTCGGGAAGGAAGGCCATGCTGCATCCAGCTGCTGCGATTGAACCGTTTATGTCCCTAGATCTTACTGTGTGTCGTGGAGGAAGTACCCGATGGGTTGGGTCCTTGAAAATAAACCGGTCTAACTTGAAGAAAAACTCGGCTAGTTTGGTTACGTGAAAGTGCCGGCGAACCATGCGCTCCCACTGGTAGTTTGAAACGGGAGGATCCGCAAGAAAGTAAAGATCTTTGCACGTCGCGCCTGAAAGCTTGCGCTCCGCTAACGTTATGCCGACATCCTCAACGAAATGACCTATCTGAAATGTCTCAAAGAATCCGAACCGGATGTGTTTCCATCTTCGAATCGCATGCAACGCAAACAGGGGTAAAAGCAACCCGGCATACACCGCAAGTTTGAGACCGTTTACCCCCAGCCATCTCGGAAGGACACGGAGAGCGGTCCTTCCCTTCCGG
>JACPZR010000577.1 GCA_016195395.1 Spirochaetia bacterium | reverse complement strand
GCACGCGCGACGCCCAGGCCCGGCACCTCTTACAGCTGGGATTTCGCGATCTGGAGAGCGCGCGCGCCTTTCATCAGACAGGTTATAACATCAATCCTACACTCCACAACAACCAGCTGGACTATTACAGAGACGGGATCAAGCGGATCCGTCGTGCCAGACGGTACGGTGTGCTGGCGCTCGTTGAAGCAAAGCTTCCCAAAGAAGAAAAATCGGACTACCAGCAGGTAACGCTCGACGATATCAAAAACAAGGCAGAAGACGAAACGCTGAAACAGTCCGACTTTGAAAAAACACTCAACACGTTGATCAATCTCACGGGCCGCAAACTTCTTCCGCCTTCCGTTTCGAGCGATGCGCGCGGCCGCCCCATCACACTGAAACTTCTTGAAATTCATCAGGACAACTACAACAGGCTCATGTCTGACAAGCGCAGCGTTTGGCACGAAATTGTGGCCGAGCTCAAGACAGACGAGTTTCACGCCAAAGAAATTGTGCCCAAGCGGAACCGCGAAAACAAGGACAGCGTTCCTGCATCCGATTCCGACCCCGAACACTACGGGCCCGGCAGCGCGGATACAGACAAACCGGTCACGAAGCCGGGTGACAAACCAGTAGACAAACCCGGGGAGAAACCAGCCGACAAGAAGACGCCGGAGAAGCCATAATTGCGCCGGCGCCTGGTAGTACTCGCGCTTTTCTGTCCCTTTGTCCTCACCGCGAAAGCGCCGCTCATTGCCCCGGGCGGCCTCTACGTTCTGATCAACCGCGCCAATCTTCTTGACATGACTGTTCTTGGAGGACATTCCTCTGACGGCACACGCGTTACCCAGGCCGCCGTGGCAGGCGAGGCCGCGGATCTGTGGAAATTTGAAACGGCCGGAGAAGCCTATCGTATTGTGGGAATGGGCGGTTCGTCCTTTGCGCTCGACGCCGGGGAAGGCCGACTGTCCGTCAGAAGCAGCACCGGTTCTCCTTCCCAGCTTTGGAGTGTGGAAGAATCGGAGCCCGGCTTTGTGCGCATAGAGAACAAATCACGCGGGTGCTTTCTTTCTGCGCCGGTTGCGGATAACATCAATGCTCCGCTTGTCTGCCTTGAAGCCACGGCGCCCAAGGTGCCCACGACCCGGTCGGAGTGGATGCTCTATAGGTTCGACGGGGAGAGCGCGCGGGCCTTGTATCCTGTCCTGATTGAAAAGATCCGTAGAAACATGGCGGCGGCCAAAGACAAAGACCGCGGCGAGCAGACGAGGCAGATTCTCATTGAAACGATCATTCACCAGGTCATC
>JACPZR010000576.1 GCA_016195395.1 Spirochaetia bacterium | reverse complement strand
CTCACCATCTTCACGACGCGGGCGACCTTGATAACCGCTGCTTCTTTCTCCACCCTCGCGGCGTGGGCCGCGTGAGTAACCGCCGCTGCGCTCACCGTCTTCACGGCGCGGGCGACCTTGATAGCCGCTGCTTCTTTCTCCACCCTCGCGGCGTGGACCGCGTGAGTAACCGCCGCTCCGCTCACCGTCTTCACGACGCGGGCGACCTTGATATCCGCTGCTTCGCTCGCCTTCTTTTCGTTCACGCGGAGGACGTGACGACCTGGGCGCGCCGGTTTTCTTGCGGGCTGGTTTGCTGGGATCAGCGGACCGGGCCGATCTGCGCGGCTTGTCCCCGTCCCGGGAATTAGTTCGTTTTGGTCCTGTTGTCATTGGGCCGGCTTTGCTGCGTTATCCGCCGGTTTAGCGGTGGCGCTCTTTTCTTTCTTTTTGTCTTCGCCCACTTCAGATGCTTCAGGGTCATTGCCGCCCTGGCGGAAGACGATGCGTTTCCCGTCCTTCTCGCCAAAGAGACGCAGTTCCCGTCCGACCATCTGCAGTTTGAGCTTATCTCCCGCCGCGGAGCCTTTGTCCAAGATGACGGCGGCCTCAGATGTGTTGGCCGTATATTTGCCTTCCTGCATGGGCGCGGAGCCCCAGCCGTGTTTGTACTTACCGTCTGCCCAAAAGTATACCTTTAAGAATCCCGTGGAGCCATCGACGTTCATCTGCCACCACTTCCCGGTGACCTTGTCGACGATGTCTTTTTCCGTCATCGTGTCTTTGACCGCAACAACATCGCCTTCTGCCCCGTCGCCCTTGAGGGCAATGCTGGAACCAAAGATCCAGCCTTCCATGCCGCTTTCCAAACGGACAAAGTACCAATGATCGCGGTTGCCTCCAATGGTGGCTTCATCCGCTCGCTTCTTTACAATTCGCAGCTTTGTCCCTTTGGGGAGCGTTTCCAGTTCCGCGGAAGAAACAAGAGGGTCGATCCGGAGAGTGGCCGTATCGACGGTAATCTCCGCGAATTCGGGGATCTTTGCGGTATCAGCGGCTTTCTTTCCGCACGAAGCAGAAACCATCGCCAGCACGCATACAATAGGAAGAAGGCGGCCTCTCATAGCGACAAGACTATGGAGAGGCACCCAGGATGGAAGCGAATTCTTTATCAGTAATCGGCGGGCAGGATGTTGTTCACTTCCGCGTTCCAGACCGCCTGCTCCAGAATGCCCCGCACGAGCGAGCTTTCTTCCGCCGCCAAGGCTTCTTTCAAGGCCCCCGACGACTCACCCATGCCGAGCTCACGCAGCGCCAGGGCCGACTCCAAGCGGACGCGGTCGTCGCGGTCTTTGAGAAGGTCCAATAATTCCAGGTACACTTTGGTGCGCGTCTTATCCCGCATGAGAAGTCCCAGGCACATACGCGCCCGGACCGACTTGTCCTGCTCTTTGCCCATGCGCTGTTCAAGAGCGCTCAGACCCTTAGCGCTTCCCATGCGTCCCAGAGCGATTGCTGCAGCGCCGCGCAGATAGGAAAACCGATTGTCAAGGTACGGGATCACGCGTTCTTCCGCTTTGTCTCCCCCGATTTCACCCAGAGCAAAAAGCACCATTTCAGCCAGGTTCAGATAGTTGTAGCCTTTCAAGCGCAGCGCTACGGCTTCATCTTCGCCGTTCACCGCAACAACACTCTTGAATTCGTCCGCTTCACTCCAGAACACGTCCGGGCTTGCGGGAAACGGATGACGTT
>JACPZR010000575.1 GCA_016195395.1 Spirochaetia bacterium | reverse complement strand
GCTCCATTCGAGTTTGTTCTGGTAAGCATTACACGGACGCCTGAAGACGAAGCCAAAGTGAAGGCTGTCTACGACGCTGCGGTCCGCGCGGGCCTTGAAGTCCTGTGGGACGACCGCGACCTGCGGCCGGGTGTCAAGTTCGCTGACGCAGAACTCATCGGTTACCCTGTGCGCATCACTGCGGGAAAGACATTTCTGGAGAAGGGCGCCCTGGAAGTTCAAGTCAGGAAGACCGGCGAGCAGGTCGAAGTCTCGGGCTCTCCCGCGGAAATTGTAACGAGCCTTGAAACGCTGCGGTCACGCCTGGCAGCCGAAGTGGCGGATTACACGAAGGAATGACGATGGCCCAAAGAATCCCTATCACAAAGAAGGATTGGCGTAAGGTCGGCCGCGACGGAATGTTCGCGGAATTTGGCGGCCGCTACAGTCCTGAAGTACTCATGCCCGCGCTTTTGGAATTGGAAGATGTGTACTTCAAGGTGAGGCGCAAGAAGCGTTTTGTTCGGGAGCTGGAACGTTACCACTCGGACTATATTGGGCGGCCGTCGCTCTTGACCTTTGCGCCGCGTCTTTCCGAGGCGTGGAAGGCCAAGATTTATCTGAAGCGCGAGGATCTGAATCACACGGGGTCGCACAAGATCAACAACGCGGTGGGACAGGCGCTCCTGGCACGGGAAATGGGAAAGAAGCGGCTGATCGCGGAAACGGGCGCGGGGCAGCACGGTGTAGCCACGGCTACAGTGGCCGCGCATTTTGGATTCTCCTGCACGGTCTACATGGGGGAAGAAGATGTCCGGCGCCAGAGCCTCAACTGCGACCGGATGCGGATGCTCGGCGCCACTGTGGTTCCAGTGACTTCTGGAACTCGCACGCTGAAAGACGCCACAAACGAAGCTATGCGCGATTGGGCGCGTAACGTTCGCGATACACATTACGTCATCGGTTCAGCCATTGGTCCGCACCCGTTCCCCACGATTGTGCGCGATCTTCAGGTTTACATTGGTGATGAGGCGCGCGTTCAGATGAAGAAGCTTGCCGGCGGTCTGCCGGATGTGGTGACGGCCTGCGTGGGCGGAGGCTCCAATGCCATCGGAATCTTTCACGGATTTTTGGCGGACCCCGCGGTGGAGCTCGTAGGTGTGGAAGCGGGCGGCCGGAGTGATACTCCCGGAGAAAACTCCGCCACGATAACATTTGGATCCACGGGTTACTTTCACGGCACAAAGTCGCTCTTCATCCAGGCGGGCGGCGGCCAAATCAGTGAG
>JACPZR010000562.1 GCA_016195395.1 Spirochaetia bacterium | reverse complement strand
TATGAGGTATTACAAAAAAGCACGCATCTTAATACCCAGTGGTTTTACAAAGTTGCAAAAACGTTTGAAACTTATTGTCAGAAGCATCGGTGTATCGATGCGGCAAGTGTTCTTGCGCAAATGCTTGTAGACACAGAAGTGAAAGTGCTCCGTGAAGGGGCCATTTCCAAAGAGGAGATTCTCGAGAGAGCGTATGAGCCCTGACGAAATATTCAACCAAGCCAGAGAGGCCTTCATGGCCGCTCAGGACTCCATTACCGGGAAACTGGAAGAGTTGGAACGCACTCTCACGCCCCACTCTCCTCCGGGATCAACGCTCAAAGCGCCTGCCGTTTTCCGCGAAGACCAATGGAAGTCAGAGAGTCGGGTGCTGAAAGAAGGCGGCGGTCGCTCACGTGTGCTGGAAGGCGGACGGGTCTTTGAACGGGCCGGTGTAAACTTTTCTGACGTGTCAGGAGAATTCTCGGAAGAGATGGCCAAAAGCATGCCCGGCTTTCAGGGCACGGGGCGCGATTTCCGGGCTGCCGGAATCTCGCTCGTTCTTCATCCGGAAAGTCCGCGCATTCCCACCGTACACGCCAATTTCAGGGTGATCCGCAGAGGCCAGTCGCTTTGGTTCGGCGGAGGGGCGGATATCACGCCCTATTCTCTGGTCAAAGACGACATCCGCCACTTCCATTCCGTCTGGAAAGACCTGTGCGCGCGTCATCCAAGCGTGGCGGACCACCAAAAATTCAAAAAGACGTGCGATGAATACTTCTATCTCCCCCACCGCGCCGAATGCCGCGGGGCCGGCGGAATCTTCTATGATTACCTGATGGAAAAGCCGGATGAGCTCCTGCGATTCTCCAAAGACGGCGCGGCGTCGTTTCTGCCCGCTTACGTGCCGATCGTGGAAAAGCGCGCAGCCGATCCCTACGGCGATCATGAACGCCGGTTTCAGCTCTACCGCCGCGGGCGTTATGTGGAGTTCAACCTCCTGTACGACAGAGGGACCGTGTTCGGGATGAAAACCGGGGGTCGCGCGGAATCCATCCTCATGAGTCTGCCGCCGCTCGTGCGCTGGGAATATGACTACCATGCGCCTCCGGGCTCGCCGGAGGAGGAATTATTAAGTATCCTTAAGCATCCGGTCGCTTGGATATAGGTAGAGTGGGAAAAGCACGGACAATCTTCATCGGTGACGTCCATGGATGCTTGGAAGAGCTCAAAGATCTCGTCCGTACCATCGACGTTTCCAAGCACGACCGCATCATTATGCTCGGTGACTTGATCAACCGGGGCCCGTATTCAGAAGGCGTCATCCAATACGTGTACTCCAAAGGGTGGGAATGCCTGATGGGCAACCACGAATACGAGTACTTGGAACACTTCCGCACAAGCGACAAGTTCCGGAAAATGTGGAAAGAGATCGGGCCCAAGGCCCACCGGTGGGTGGAAGAACTCCCCCTCTTCATCGAGGACGACCAGTTTCTAGCTGTGCACGCAGGCGTTGAACCGGGCAAACACCCGTCGCTTTCAGAAGCCCGCATTCTGCTCAATATCCGCACCTGGGACGGCACAGGATACGAACTCAAAAACCCCAAGAATCCGCCGTGGTATTCTTTCTATGACAGCGCCAAGCCGGCCTTCTACGGACATTGGGCGGTGGCGGGCCTGAATCTGCGCGTAAATACGTTTGGCTTGGATTCCGGCTGTGTCTATGGCAAAGCATTGAGCGCGTATGTATTAGAAGAAAAGCGACTGATTCAAGTGCCCGCGCGCCGCGTTCACTACATCCCGCCCGGCCTCCGCAAACCGGCAGCTTTTTCGGTTTGACCTCTTGGGGAGGCTCCCCCAAAACACAGCAGGCGGCCATGAGCGAAGAATTAGTTGAAAAACTCAGGGAAGAAGTGACCCGGCTCCAGGGCCTCGTGGGCGCTTATTACCTCCTGAACTCGTCTCTGGACCTGGACACCGTCCTCAAGAACACCCTTTTGACCGCTACCTCCCTCATGAAAGCGGAGATCGGCTCGATTGCTCTTTTGAATGAGGCGCGCACAGAACTGGTGTTTCTGGAATCTACGGACCCCAAGTTCGACAGGCTCCGCCAGCTCGTAGTACCCTTGGGCGTGGGCATTGCCGGTTCGGTAGCGGTGAGCGGCAAGTCGGTCCGCGTGGAAGATGTGCGTCAGGACCCGCGTTTCTACGGCAAGATCGACGAGGAAATGGGCCACAAGACAAGTTCGTACCTCTGCGTGCCCCTCAAGGTGGACGATCACGTTATCGGCACCGCGCAGCTGATGAACCGACTGGACGGCCGCGCGTTCAGCGAACAGGATGAACACCTGATGGGCGGCTTTGCAAAACAGGCAGCCCTTGCCATCCAGAACGCAAAAATGCACGACTTAATGCTCCGCCAGAAGGCCATTGAATCAGAACTGGCTGTGTGCGCGGAGATCCAGGAAAAACTCTTTCCAGATGCGCCACCCACCGTGCCCGGATTTGAACTCTACGGGCACTCGCTCCCCTGCCGCGAAGTGGGAGGCGACTATTACACATGGGTCCACCGCGCGGACGGGACAACAGACGTAGCCATTGCTGATGTTTCCGGCAAAGGCCTCGCAGCCGCGATGATGGTGTCTGAACTGCATACCGCTTTCCACATGCTCTCTCCCATGGACATGCCGCTCGACCGGATGATGACACTCCTGAATAACCACTTGGTTGACACGTTGATCACCGGAAAATTCATCACGATGTTCGTGGCGCGTTTGTATCCGGAAAGCACGGACTTTGACTACGTGGTGGCCGGCCACCCGCCGCCAGTCGTATTAGGGAAGAATGGAATTGAAACGGAACTGGTACGCACGGGACCCATCATGGGTCTGGGCAAGCTCAACGTGCAGATGAAGCGCGCAGCGCTGGCTCCGGGTCAGCTTCTGGTTTCGTACAGTGACGGATATTCCGAGGCTTCCAATCATGCCGGTGTGCTCTTTGGTGAGGAGCGCATCCCTCCGTTGTTCCACAGTTGGATTGGGGAAGACCTTGCCGGCATGAGTCTCCGCTTTCAAGAAGTGGTGGACGTGCACAGAAACGGGGAACCTGCCAATGACGATGCCACGCTTGTCCTGCTCCGCAAGCGGTGAACGGACGCTGGACCCATGATCGTACCCTTGAGGCCGAGCCGCTCATTCCCAGAACAACGTTCTCGATCCGTCTCTTTCCTTCTCTGGAGCTCCCTTTTCTGGACCACCCTTCTCTCTCCGCTCCTGCTTTCTTTGGCCTGTGAAAAGCCGGGCCACACAGCCGC
>JACPZR010000561.1 GCA_016195395.1 Spirochaetia bacterium | reverse complement strand
TTAGAGAGGTGACTATGAGTCGCAAACTACTGATTTCAATGCTTGCCGCATCCGTTTTCTTGGCTGCGGGAGCGGTTCAAGCCCAGCACGGACCCGGGCCCGGAGGCGACCACGAGGGTTGCGGACCCATGGGTGGGCCGGGCATGAACAACCAAAAGCACATCGACATGATGGCTAAAGAGCTGGGGCTGTCCGCGGCACAGAAAGAGAGCGTCAAGAAGATTCACGAGAAGTACGCAGGTCAGGCAAAAGCGCAGTGCGACAAGATGCGTCCGCTGCACGAAGATCTGAGAAAACTTTTGGAAGCGGATAAGGCAGACCTGTCCAAGATCCGCTCCACGCTCGAAGTGATCGGCGCGGCTCAACTGGAGCTTCGTATGATTCACATCCAGCAGCACATGGAAGTGGAAGGGATTCTCACGCCGGATCAGCGCACCAAGATGCGTGCCATGCACAAGAAGCGTATGGACGAAATGCAGAAGCATCACAAAGACGGCAAGGGCCCTGGACACGGTGGATACGGCAATTGATAGAGACGTGGTCGAAGGAACGGTGACTGCATGACGCAGGCGCAGTTAGCTTCGACCATTGAAGCCACCAAGGGCGTGGTGTTGCGGGCGGTGCAGAGGCACCTGAACCGGGACCTCGCGCACTTGGTGGAGGATATAGCGCAGGAAACATACCTGCGCTACTATCTGAAATTTCAGAAAGGCGCGCAGCTTCCACAAGAGGAGCAGGAGCGATGGCTCTACGTCGTTGCCAGGAATCAGTGCAGGAACGCCGCGCGGAAAGCGCGTCGCGAATCGCACGCGCACTTGCGCCTTGTTCAAGAGCAAGAGCGTGACATGGATCCCGGATTTGATCTTGAACCGACCCCGCAGACTGTAACTTGGGATATAGGGCAGGCGCGCTTGCACGCGGCGGAACTGCCGGAGCCGTATCGCGAGGTAACGTTACTGCGCCTGTCCGGTCTCAATATGAAGGCCATCGCTTTGCAGCTGGGATTGCGGAGTGGCACGGTGAAATCGCGCCTGTACAGGGGCAGAGAAATGTTGTCGCGCGTGCTCAACAGCGCGGCCCGACGGGAGGAAAAATCATGAATCATCAATCGAAACGGTACTCCGTCGACGAAACTGTAGAAGCGCTCATGATCGACCCCGCATTTGCGGAACGCACGGCGCGGAACGTCATCGAGAAAGCATCGCTCATCCAGAGTGGACGCAGGCGGACGCGGAATTTCTTGTTTGCGGCTGCGGCTGCTGCCGTACTCAGTGTGGGCGTGTGGGCCGCGGTATGGAGCCAGCGGCAGGAAAGCACCCTGGCTGGATTGGGCCCATACACAGCAAGCCAGCTGTCTGATCAGGAAGCCGGGGAATCGTATTGGTCTGAAACAGACGGTGTCATCCAAACAGCGCTCGCAACCACCAATCCGTAATCTGCGCCGTTGGGGCAATGCAGCGCCGCGTTGGATATGTCAGCGGCCGGTGCAGGCGATTATCTCGCGGCCGCTTTCATCACAGAAAGCATATCCTGTTTTTCCCAATCCTCTGATACCTGGGCTAAGTGCCATTCTTCCAGATGCTCGACACTCTCTCCGGGGAGAAGGGTCGTCAGAGGCCCAAGAGTTTCCAGCTCCAGCATGTCGGCGTTTGTGTAAACTTCTACCGTGCTCTCATAATCCGGATAACGCCCGCCCAGATACTTGAATTTCTTTACGAACAATGTGTTGTGTCTTACGGCGCCGCAGAGCCCTGATCGGGTGCTGGAGCCGATTTTCTGCGCGTCTCCCGGGCCCTGACGGACTCGGATAACGTTTTTTGACCACTGAAATCTGGGATCGGAGAGGTCTGTGTAGGGCCAGATAGACACGGTTCCGGAAGGCAATAGACCCGGCGGCGCGTCCGGCATCGGGATCAAAGCGATGGTATCCGGGCCGAGCACCGTGATGGCCCATGCGGCCAGCTCGATGGGCCATGCATTCAGATTAATGAGCGTATGCTTCACGAGGGCGCAGGGTCTGTTTGGCTCGAGCGTTAGCGTGATTTCTTTGCGGATCCCAGTCGCTTCATCCTTTTGCGGTGTGAGTGTGACGCCGTTGGGGACTTCTGTATAAGGGACCGGCTTGTTGTCTGCTTCGTAGGTGCGCGGTTTGGATTCCGGAGCGTGCCAGAGTCTGTGCCCTCCGTAAATGCGCCAGGTCCCGTCATCCACAGCGTTCCCGTGTGCGCCGGCGGTGGAAGGATCCTCCCAGAACAGGTTCGACTGGCCGGCAAGTGCACAGTGAATGATGCGCGGGCCCACGTCCGTGGTGACTGCAAGGTCCATCAACCCATTCGAGAGCCGGAGACAATTGGGCTAGCCGGACAGAGCGCCT
>JACPZR010000549.1 GCA_016195395.1 Spirochaetia bacterium | reverse complement strand
TTCAAAGATACGGAAGTTCCCTTCTTCGTCTTTCTTGAGGTTCTTGCCTTCGATAACGTCAGCAAGTTCCACGGTGCCGGAGCGCTCCGCGATCACAACGTCGTTGAACGGGTCAAATTTGGCGATGGTTGCGTTCTTCGCCACCAGGTCGCCTTCTTTGACCATCAACACCGCGCCCACTTTTACGGGAATCGTGGTGGTTTCCCCAACAATCATGAACTTGCCGTCGCGGATGTCGACCTGGCCGGCCGTCTCTGCGGTAATAGCCTGTTCGCTTCCATCGTAACCGCCGGCAATGATCTCACCGGGCATAACCGTCTGACCTTTTTCCACGCGCACGCTGGTCATCTTTTTGGCTTCCATGACCTGACCGGCGCGGCACGTTGAGATGGATCCGCGCGTTGCGAAAATCTTTTCTTTAGCCGGCGACTCCACGGTCTTACCGCCAATCGAGAGAATGATGGAATCGTACGGCAGCGTGTGCGCGCTCTCTTTCAGAGCGATGTTCGTAGCGACCCCACCCACGTGGAACGTACGCATGGTCAGCTGCGTTCCAGGCTGACCAATGGACTGTGCAGCAATGATGCCCACAGCTTCACCAAGTTCAGTCGTTTTGAGGCGGGCCAAGTCCATGCCGTAGCACGTGGTGCAGATCCCTTGGCGCGTTTCGCAGGTGAGCGCTGAGCGAATCAGCAGGCTTTCAACACCCAGGCTGTCGATCTTAATCGACTGCTCTTTGCCCACCATTGTTCCGATCGGGATAGCTTCTTTGCCGGTGACCGGGTCGAAGATCGGCTCGCCGATCACACGTCCAAACACACGGTCTCCCAGAGAGACAATGACTTTCTCGCCCTCTTTCACAGCCTTCAGCCGCACGCCTCTCACCGTTCCGCAGTCGTTTTCCGTGATGATCACGTCCTGGGAAATGTCCACAAGACGACGCGTCAGGTACCCTGCGTCCGCTGTCTTGAGAGCCGTGTCCGCAAGGCCCTTGCGTGCGCCGTGCGTCGAGATGAAGAATTCCAAAACCCCCAGACCTTCCCGGAAGTTGGAGCGGATGGCCAGTTCAATGATTTCTCCTGATGGACGCGCCATCAGACCGCGCATACCAGCGAGCTGACGAATCTGCTGTTTGGAACCGCGGGCACCGGACTGCGCCATGATGAAGATCGGGTTGAAACCACGCTGGTCTTTTTCGAGTTCCGCGAACATCGACTCGGTGATGAGTTCATTTGTTCTGGTCCAGATCTCGATGACCTTCTTATAACGTTCTTCGTTCGTGATTACGCCGTTCCGGTGAGCCTTCTCAACTTCCGTCACTTCCTTGTTCGCCGTCTGAATGATGTCCGCTTTCTTGGGGGAAACCCGGACGTCGCTGATGGCAATGGAGGGCGCAAAACGCGTCGCGTAGTGGAACCCAAGCTCTTTAACGCGGTCGAGCATAGCGACTGTCGCGGCAGATCCGCACTTTTCGTATGCTTCCGCGATGATGCGGTTGATTTCCTTGTCAGATACCGGACGGTTTACGTACGGATAGTTGGCCGGCATCACAGAGTTGAAGATGATGCGACCAGGCGTTGTCTGAAACAGCTTGCCGTTGTGAATGGTTGAAATCTTGGCGCGGAGGCCTACGGCTCCCGCGTCGACCGCGTACATAATCTCGTCGAGGTC
>JACPZR010000548.1 GCA_016195395.1 Spirochaetia bacterium | reverse complement strand
GTCGCGCACCGCACCGCCCTCGGACAAATCCGCCTTCGGCGGACTTCGGTTACGCTTATTCGTTATGCGAACATGTGCGCGCTTCACAGCTGAACTGATTCACAATCATAGTACCACACTGCTAATCCCGAGGAAACCAATGACGACGAGAAAACTGATTATGTTCGCAACGATAGGCCTACTTGTCTTGCCCCCTAACCTGCGCGCAGACCAGGACGTACAATGCAATGATTTGATTCTGCGCCTTCCTGCGGGATGGCGGACACTATCGAGTCCCAATATCAACGGCGTCCCTTTTGATGCAGAATACTTTGACGAACTGGGAAATCCACGCATCCTGGTAAGGCTGGCCGAGTACGCTTCGACTGCTGACGTAACCTCAGACGCATTCCAGCAAACAATGCTGGATAGAGCGGAACGCGAGAAAGTCGCTGTTACCTCAAAATCAATTACGACTTTCGCGGGCCACACAGCTTTCTCAATTGATGGAAAGGCTTCTCAGCCTCCCTTTTCACGCGCCATTTACGCCTTCGTGAATGAACGCGGACTTTTCGTGGTCTTCTTTGCCAAGGATTTTGATAAATCTGACCACGTCACGGATCAGATTATCCAGTCGGCACACTTCGCACCGAAAAGCACTATCCCTTCCTGGCCGCTTCTTCGCGCCAACTATCTCCGCCTGCGGCGGATCATTGGGTTCGATCCCCTGCTCCCGGTCACGGGGGCCCTTTCCGTACTGCTTCTCGGCATATTCAAACGGCGCGCCGCAAAGAAGAAAAGAGAAAACGAACAGCGAATCCTCCAACGTGCGCAACTGGATTCAGAAATCTCCGACAGCAACCCCAGGTGATTTGTAGCAGCCCTCGCGCGCACACGTCGCATAACTCCGGTTGCCCGCTCCGCTCCTCGGCTACGCCTCCGGTGCTCGGGTTTCGTGCTCTCGCTTCGCTCGTCCGGACACGCGCCGCCCTCTGGGCTGAATATATGGCGCGTGCCGGACCGCACTTCACCCACATCCGGCCTGCGGCCGGACGGTCGGGTAACCTTTTTCGGTATACGCCATCATGCCACCAAGTCCTTCACCGCATCCTCTTCTGTCTCGCATATGGCGTCACCGTGTGCAGCTATTCTTCCTTTGCTCGGCGTTCGCAGGGCTGACAGCCTTCTTCCTCTGGGCTCTCAAACCGCCGGACGTTATAGTGGATCACTATTCCCCCGAACTACGTCTGGCGATGGATGCACACCTGATCATCTTTGAACTGGCGCGTTACGAAGAACAGATCGCGCCAATGCCGGAAGGCGCATCAATTGCCCCCATTGTGCGGAGAACGCCGAAGTCCCTTGCACGTAGGGAAATTCTGGATCCCTGGGGACGCCCATACTTCATTTGCTCTCCCAGACGCATCAACCAGACTGTCTGCTCTTTCGGTCGCGATGGCACACCCGGTGGAACAGGTGCGGATTCCGACATCGTCCTCGATGACTATCTAAATAGGTGGCCGCACTGAGGGGTGCTCCCCAAACAAAGATGCTTGTGTGCCCAAGGTGGCATGACGGCGTATAACTTCGCGTAAGCCGCTCCGCTCCTCG
>JACPZR010000547.1 GCA_016195395.1 Spirochaetia bacterium | reverse complement strand
TGTTGATCGCATGGTCTAAATACGTTTCGTCAATGATCTTCTTTTTATACTCCGAGATGTCTCTCGGTCTTGTATCCGGCAGACCACGTTTCTTCATCAGAACGGGATCTGGTCCGAATTTCTCTTCAACGGGTTGTCTGCCTCGCGGCAGAGGGACTCGCTGGTCCTTAGCGAGAAGTGTCCTCATAGTTACGTCCTTGTAACATTCTTTGTTCCTTCGCTTCACTTCAGGAGCCTTCCGTGGCTCCGTCTTTGAAACAGCGCACGCAAAGCGTGCACGTCGGGGTCGGCGTCCCCTGACTTCTTTTTGTTCGACGAGGCGTGCCCGCGCTGTTAGTCTTTTTGTCTCACTCAAAAAAAAACGTGAACAACACGTAAAGCACGCGACGTAATGTCAGAATATCGCCTCAAAAAACTCCACTCCGCCGTCCGGCTGGATCCAGAGAAGGTCCATACTTATTTGCCGGTCATCGTTCAGCCCTGCTTCCAAGAGGTAGAGCCGCGCCGCACGCCGCATGCCCGCGCGTTTCTTTGCATCAAGTGCCTCAAGCGGGTGCTTTATGTCGGATTGCTTCCACGCTTTGACTTCAATGAAGTGCACCGTCCCCGTGCTGTCCTGGGTAATCAAGTCCACCTCGCACCCGCCGGTATGATAATTGTGACGGAGCAGCTTGTGCCCGGAGTTCTCGAAAAATTCTAAAGCTTTCTCTTCGCCGGCGTGCCGGAATCGACGGTCGAGCCGACCCTTCAGATTTCAACGTCCATGTCGACGTTGACAGAGACAGGGTCCACCGCTTTGACGATGTAGACGTCCGTGTCGTAGAGAAGATCGGAGAGAACCATCCCGGACATGGGCAGAGCTTTGTCGTCGCGCAAAATCCGCAGAAGCGGGCGCAGCGGCTTGTCGGCACGGCACGCAAGAACCAGTCCCACCCGGCCGTTGGAAAGCTGCACAATGGACCCTGTGGGATAGATGGACAAGCGGCCCAGGAACGCGCGGAGAAGACGCGGATCAAAACGGTTCATCTGCACAGAGAGCATGTGTTTCATGGCATCATACGGCAGGTGCGCATTGCGGAATGGCCGCGGCTCGATCATGGCAGTATAGCAGTCCGCGATGGCCGCAATGCGCGCCGTCTCTTCCACCTGTCCGGCGCGGAGTCCCTGCGGGTAGCCGGACCCGTCGAAGGCTTCGTGATGTTGAAGAGCGACAGTAGCGATTCCTGCTTTCACTTTCCCGTTCTTCAGCAGAAGCTGGTAACCGAGAAGTGGGTGGGTCTTGACCGTACCTCGTTCCTGTTCTGAAAGTGCGCTGTTCTTTTCCCTGACGTGGCCGGGTATC
>JACPZR010000565.1 GCA_016195395.1 Spirochaetia bacterium | reverse complement strand
GGCGTCATCCGCTCGTTTGAGTCGCTCGCGCGCGCTGTGGGGCCGCTTCTGGGCGGCTACCTCTACTGGACGTTGAACGTTGGGGGCGCGTATCTTGTGCTCGCCCTGATGCTTGGTGTAACCCTTCTTATGGCAGTGCGTCTGCATGACGTTCGCAAAGGAAAAACTGCATGAAAGCCAATATATCTCACGCGCGCGTCGCCCGCGTCCGTCCCGTCCTGATCATGGCCCTCTCTCTGGGCATTGTATCCGCGGCCTGCCAGCGGACAACGCCGCCCATAACGCAGGATGATCTTACGTACTACGTAGGAAAACTCGCTTCGTCCGAATTTGCGGGACGGGAAGCGGGCACCGAGAGCGGACGAAAGACCGTGGAATTTGTGGAGAAACAGTACAAGGCCATGGGCCTTCTGCCCCTCTTTGGCGACAGCTTCCGCGAAGAATTTCCGTTTCCGGCGGGAGTGCAGCCGGGCGCCAAGAATACTCTCACCTGGTCCGTAGAGGCGCCGGACGGCTCCAAGAGTGAACGCAAGGCTGTTCCTGTGCCCCTGCCATTGTCCGCGCCCGGCCAGGCATCCGGTGATCTGGTATTTTTAGGCTTCTGTCTGAATGACCCCAAGTGGAACGACTACACTGGACATAACGTCAAGGGGAAAGTGATTCTCTGCCTGCGGCACGGCCCCGGCGGAAAAGAAAACAAAGAATTTGGCGGCAAGCTTACGTTTGAAGCCAAGTTCGACACTGCTGCAAAAGCGGGTGTTGCCGGCGTGATCTTTCTGGGCGGCAATGGCGCTGCCGTGGCCACGGGGGACCTGGGTCTGCGTAAGAAACCGGGCCCGCCGGCCGTATTCATGGAGCCCAAAGAATTCTTTGAGGCAATCCCCGCTCTCAAGCAGGAAGAAGAGGTCATGCGCGCGCAGAAGCCGGGAACTTTGGTGGGCCGGTCGCTTGGAAAGATAACGCTCGAAACAGACTATTCTGAACAGCAGCGTACGGGATTCAACGTAGGCGCGCGCCTCCGTAAACCCAACCCCAATGCGCGCGTTATCATTGTTGGGGCGCACTTGGACCATCTGGGCAGAGGATCATTCTCCAGTCTGCGCGGGCCCGGAGCCATTCACCCAGGAGCCGACGACAATGCGTCCGGCACAGCGGTAACGCTTGAGGTTGCCGGCGAAATGATGGATGAGATTCTGCATGGCAAGTCGTCTCTCCCCGCGGATGCGGACGTGATCTTCATCAATTTTGACGCGGAAGAGCGGGGGACCTACGGGTCGTCGGCTTACGTGAAGAGTAAGTTCTTTCCTCCCGGGAATGTCATCGCCATGATCAATTTGGACATGGTGGGCCGCCTTAGGAAACCTCAGGGCTTGAACGTACAGGGCGCGGATACAGCGGGCCCCGCTTGGAAGCAGATCATGGACACGTCGTTCAAGAAGGCAGCGTTTCCTGAAGGCATCCCCATCCAGTTCATTGCGGGCGGTCGCGGCCCAAGCGACCACACTGCATTTTACGAACGCCAGGTCCCCGTTGCATTTCTCTACACGGGGGCGCACAAGGAGTATCACACACCGGACTACAAGGCGGGCACTCTCAATGTTTCCGGGATGGTTCCGATCGCGCGCATGGTCAAGGAAATGGCATTGGAAGCATCCGCCGTCCCAACACTCGGTTACCGTCGCGCAGCGAAGGAACCGGATCAGAGCATTTTTGAATTCCGAGTGCGCCTTGGGATTGTTCCCGGCGGCTACGGAATGGGGACAGATGGATTAGAAGTGGGCGGGGTCCTGGATGACGCGCCTGTGGCAAAGACGGGAATCAAGACCGGCGACAAGATTGTAGAATTGGGCGGCAAGAAGATTGGAGATATTCACGATCTGATGAATTTCTTGAATGAAGCCTCTTTGCAGACAAAATACAAGATTGTTTTTGTGCGTGACGGCAAACGGATTGAGTCGGAAACAGAATTGATCCCCGCGAAATGACTCTTCTTTTCGCGGCTGATTCCAGCAATGAGTAACCGGCTCGTATATATCGTAGACGGACAAACAGACGCGGCCGCGGACATCGCGCAGCAGCTGGGTCACTATGGCATGTCCGTCGTCGTATTTCCGAATCTGACGGAGGCCGCCGCAGCGTTTGAAACACGTATTCCTTCCGTAATGGTTCTCACGATTGAAGGACGCGTCGGCCACAACATGCTGACGATGGCGGACCTACAGACGCGTTATGAAAACCAGGTGCCGCTCATTGTCGTCAGCGAACACGATGACATTGATACGCGGATGCGCGCCGTGCGGTGCGGCTGCCGGGAATTTCTCACCAAGCCGGTGAGCATGGACCTGCTCATCGGAAAAATTGAAGACCTGATAGAAGACAGAACCGCGAACCCGCACCATGTGTTGATTGTGGACGAAGATCCGGAATTTGCGGGCGAGCTGGCCGGCTACCTTGAGAACGCCGGGATGATTGCGGAAGTTGTGCTGAGTCCCAGCCTCATCATGGAGTCCATGATAGAATTTGGAACGGACCTCATCCTGATGAACCTGTACTTCCCCAGCGTCTTTGGCATGGAAGTGGCGGCGGTTCTCAGACAATTTGAGGCCTTTCAGAGCGTCCCCATTCTGTTTTTCTCGCAGGACACGGACATGTCACGCCGCACGGCCGCCATGCACAGGGGCGGTGACGGTTTCTTGACGTTACCCATCAAAGAGGAAGACCTGATTGCCGCTGTGCATTCACGCCTGGAGCGGTCGCGCACTGTGAAGAACCTGATCGTCAGCGACAGCCTGACGGGCCTCATGAACCACACGCGCACATTGGAAATCCTTAAGCGCGAATTGAACCGAACCAGAAGTCAGGGCGGACGTCTTTCGCTGGCTCTGGTGGACATCAACCGCTTCAAGCGAATCAACGACACCTACGGCCACGAAACAGGAGACCGTGTGATCAAAAGCCTCGCGCGTCTTTTGAAGCAGCGCGTGTGGAGTTCCGACCTGGTGGGCCGATACGGCGGCAACAAGTTTGCCGTTATTGTAAAGTCCATGGAAAGCGAAACCGCGGCCCGTGTATTCAACGAAATCCGCGTGGACTTTGCGCAGGTCCGTCACCAGCGGGAAGACGGCGAACAATTCTTTGCGGTCTTTTCTTGTGGGATTGCCCCGTACCCGCGTTTCAACGAAATTTCCAGCATGGTGCAGCGCGCGGAACGCGCTTTGGACGTGGCTAAGAAGCGCGGCGGGAACAAAATCGCGCTGTGGAAACCCAGATGACCAACCTCACTGACGCATTTTCGGACCGGCCTCTGCTGTACGTGATTGAGCCCATTGCGCTCGAGAGAAAGGAGCTTCTGCCCCAGGTTGAAAACTTCGGGTACGACGTGTCAGCCTTTGATACCGTCGCCGCGGCAATTGAGGCGGCCAAGACAGAAAATCCCAGTGTCCTGATTGCTCACGGTGAATTTCCCGCCGGCGCCACAGCTATGGGCGTGGCAGAGATTCTACAGATGAAGGACGACAAGCTTCCCGTTGTCTATCTCGTGGACGAAGGCGATTTCAACGAACGACTCCAGGCGGTTCGCTTTGGCGGGAGCGCCTGCATGAAGCGGCCTGTCGACACGGGAGATTTGATCGGTGTTCTGGACCAGCTGACAGACCGTGTCTTTGTCCCGGTGTACCGGACGTTATACGTTACGGAAAGTGCGGACAAAGCGGAATATATCAGCGGTATCATCACTGAAGCGCAGATGGAAATGCGTGTCCTGCGCGAGCCCCGGGACATCACGGCGGCGCTCCGCGATTTTGAGCCTGATGTGATTCTTCTGGACATGTACTACGCGGAATTTTTGGGCATGGAGCTGGCAAAAATCGTGCGGCAGCTGGACCGATTTCACTCCACGCCCGTAATCTATTTCACGTCTGACATGGCCATGGCGGACATGCTGGCCGCTACGCGTCACGAGGGCGATGACATTCTCTTTGAACCGGTTTCCCCTGACCTGCTGGTCCGTTCTATCACCGCGCGCGTGGACAGAATCCGGTCGCTCCGTGATCTTACTATTACGGACAGACTCACGGGGCTTCTCAGTCACACAGCGTTTATGGAGCGACTGCGGGGAAGCCTCCTGCGCGCCCAGGCCCTGTCGGAGCCGTTGAGCGTGGGCCTCATGGACATCGATTTTTTCCGCAGTGTGAACGACCGCTTTGGCCACGGAGTCGGCAACAGTGTCATCAAGAACATGGCCCGACTCTTGAAGCAGAATCTTGGAAAGAGCTGCTATGCCGGCCGCTTAGGCGGAGAAGAATTTGGTGTGGCGATGCCGGGATTCGATGGAGCAGCAGCCTTTGAACTTATGGATGCCATCCGTCTTCGGTTTCAGGAAATCCGACACCGGGCGTTCAGCGAGTCGTTTCAGTGCACATTCTCGTGCGGCATAGCTTCCTTTCCGGAAATCGGTGACGTTGGTTCCATCATGGCCAAGGCCGATGACCGTTTGTATCAGGGAAAAAGCGGCGGGCGAAACAAAGTAGTTCCCGCGGGCTGACTGCGCGCCCTCCCGCGGGGAACAACATAGCGTTAGTTGTGCGGCATGTCTCCAAAACCGCCTGCATTCGTTACGTCCGTGTAACCAGCTGCTTCCAAGATGGACTTGGCGCGCGCGCTGCGGGCGCCGGAACGACAGTAGACCACGATGGATTTCTGCTTTTCGCCTACGTCCTTGAGGCGGCCGGCAAGGTCATCCACGGGAATGTTTTTGGCTCCGTTGTAGTGACCACCGGAATATTCGCCCGGGGTCCGGACATCGAGCACCAAGGCTCCGGATTGAATTTTCTGTTTAACCACTTTTGGATCTCCTTTAGATTGGGCCATCAGTCGCAGAGCCACAAAGGCCAGAATGATCACCGCGGCCACTCCGATCATAGTTTTCAGGTCCATATTTTCTCCTTTGTGACGGCAACCAGGCCCTCATCTTTGATTGCTTGAGAGACGCCAGCGGCGCCTCGTCAAGTATTATAAGATCATAATATTATAAATGTCTAATATAAGGCAAGCGTTTTTTCTGAAGGCTGCCGTGTCTTTTTCTGGGGGGCCTCTTTGGGGCCCGCCGGCCATCCGGCGCCGGGGTTGGAGCGCCGTGAATTGTTGACTTCGAGGGCCGATATCCCGTATTCGTCAGGCATATGAGACGTAGGACGCTTGCAGGCATTGTCGCACTCATCGGGTGCTTGTGGCTGGGTTTGGTGTATGTTCCGGTCAAGAAAAGCCCGTCCGCGACGCCCGGGTTCACCCCCATGCGCGATGATGCCCTGGCGCTCAAGTATGTGCCCGTTCTCTATACGGGAGCCTTTGAGACGCCGCATTCCCTGTATTACCGCGCGGCGCGGGATGAAGCGGGCCGGCGCCATATTACGTACCACTATGTGTGGGACTACGAGAGAAACGAGGCCGATGGTTTTGGTCCCCTCATGAGCCGGCTCCTGTACACCGGTGGTCTCAGGCTGCAGAGACTGATGTACGGAAAGGGTGACATTGAAATGGTGTCTGTCGTCATTGATTCGTCGGGTGACGTTATCGATGTTGTGTACGAGACCGCCGAAGGATACGACCCGCGCCAATTTGGTGTGGCCCATAGGACCATTCGGACAGAGGGCAAGGCCGTCCTCCCGCTCCGGTTTCGGGTTGTTTCATGGAACCACTTGTTTGAACGTCTGGACACCGGGTCAACGCCGGCTTCGCCGGCAGGAACGCGCGTAGAGCTGCCGCTGCGCTACTTCGATCGGGAGCTCTGGGAAGACTACGAAATGTGGAAACCCACCGAGACCGTCCTCAAAAAATCACGCGCACACCAACCCTACGAACGCCTTGCCGCTGGCCCCTGATCCAGGTCCTCCTCACGTCCTGAGTCTGGCAGCTCCCGGACACTCTTGAACCCGGGGCCCAGCGGGATTTCAATCCGGGCTACGGTCCGGCCTTCCACGTTGCCGATCCGAAAAAGAGCAGGGTCAATGCTTTCTGCTTTCATCAAGATAACGTTCAGAGCAAAGCCAAGTCCCTCTCCCTCTGTATTGTCATGGTGGTCTTCATAGAACGACACAAGATCGTCGTACTTCATTGCGTGGGCAAATTTTTCACGGATCCGCTTTTCATCCTCGCTAATGAGCGGAAGGTTGTTGATCACCTCTACGGTGATGCCGGCGGGGCTGTGTTGAAAAACGATTTTTACATAAAAGCCCAGGGACTTGGCCCTCTGCGAGTACTCTGATACCCACGTTCTGTCCGTCATCTTCCGCTTGAAGACAGCCACGGCCCTGTAGTACGCGTC
>JACPZR010000564.1 GCA_016195395.1 Spirochaetia bacterium | reverse complement strand
GCCCACTGTGGCGGCCTACATCAAGTACAAGGCCGGCTCCGCGGATGAAACAGATGAGAGCTCCGGGATTGCCCACATGCTCGAGCATATGCTCTTCAAAGGCACCAAGCAGGTGGGCACCACAGATTATGAAAAAGAAGCCAAATACATTGACACGGTAAACAACTTTGCGCGTCATCTGGACAAAGCGCGCCGGGCAGCGGAAGCCCTTCAGGGATCCACAGACACCGCCGCTGTTGAAAAAGCAGCAAAGGATGTAGAGAAGTGGCGCACCCGGCTCAATGCGGCGCAGGGATACGCGCGCGCGTTCATGAGACAGGATGAAGATTCCTATTTGTACGCCCTCCACGGCGAGCGCGGCTTCAATGCTTATACCAACCGCGATCTGACAAACTACCAGGTAGAGCTCCCCTCCAACAGGCTGGAAGTCTGGGCGCGCATTGAGTCGGACCGGATGGCCAATTCCGTCCTGCGTGACTTCTATACTGAGCGCGACGTTGTTGCTGAAGAACGTCGCATGCGCACGGATAACGTTGCCCGCAGCCTTCTCTTTGAGCAATTTTTTGAGCGCATCTACGGCAGGCATCCGTACGGCCGGTCCGTCATTGGTCCCATGAAGAGCATCCAGTATCTCAATTACGACCAAGCCTATGCCTTCTATAAGACGTACTACGCGCCCAACAACACCGTGATTGCTCTCGTGGGGGACATTGACTTCGACGCCACGGAAGCCCTTGTAAAACGTTATTTTGGACGCTTGGAACGCCGCCACGTTCCCAAAGCCAAGACTCCCCCGGCCGTGAAAAGCGAGCGCATTTCCGTGGAGCTGGCCAAGCAGGGATCGCCCATGAATATCATGGCGTGGTTCAAACCGCCTATGCCGGACCCGGACGACCTGGCGCTGGACCTGCTGGCTCAAATCCTTGGGAGCGGACGCGATTCCCGTCTGATGAAACAACTGGTGCTCAAAGACCGCGTGGCGTCCGAAATCCATGCGCAGGCGGACTATCCCGGCGAACGTTATTCAAACCTCTTTGTGGTATCAGGTGTTCCGGCGCCGGGCAAGAACTACGATCAACTGGAAGGCGCCGTTCTTGAGGAAATCAAAGCCGTCATCGAAAAAGGCGTTACTCAGGACGAATTGGAGCGTGTCAGAAAAACTTCGCAGGCCCACTTCATCTACGGTCTCCGCTCCAATCCAAGCATGGCAGATTCCCTTTCCTACTATGAAACCATGACCGGAGACTATGCCGCCATCTTCACCCAGCAGGAAATGCTTGAGAAGGTCACGCCGGCGCAGATTCAGGACGCCGCCCGAAAATATCTCCAACCCTCGATCGTGATGACAGGCCGACTGATTCCGGAGGGCGCCAAATGAAAGGACGCGGCCTCCCCTTTATTATCACCACCATCGGTCTGGCTCTTGCGGCTCTGTTTGCCGTGAGCGCAGGCGCAAAGGACAAACCCCAAATGAACGCTATCCTTGACGGACTCAAACTGCCTCCGCTGCACTTCCAGCAGCCGCCCGTGGAAACGATCAAGCTGGACGGCGGGGCCACGCTCATCACCGCGCCGGACAAGTCGCTTCCATTTCTCACGATCGACTTTGTATTCCCTGTTGGTTCCTCCGGCGAAAAAAGAGAGCGGGCTGGAACGCTTGCATCGATGACGGACCTCATGCAGCTGGGCGGCGCCGCAGGAAAATCCGGCGAAGACATCACGGAATCTCTGGCCCGCATTGGAGCAAGCCTTCGGATTTCGCACGACTACGAAAACTGGACTGTGACTCTCACCGTCCTCAAGCGCGACTTCAATACCGCCTTTTCCATTCTCTCCGACGTTCTCCTGAAGCCCAATCTCCCGGCAGACCGATTGGAAGTGATCAAAGACCGGCTCCGGACGGACATCAAACAAAGAAACGACGACCCCGCACGCGTGGCCCGCCGTCGCTTTATGGAAGTCATGTATCCCGGACTGCGCAGGGGATACACGCTCAAGTTGGAAGACGTAAACGCAATCACCACAGACCGCGTCCGGGAAGACTACAATGTGCGCCTGCATGCGGGCGGCCTCATGATCGCGGTCAGCGGCGATTACGAAGGCCTCGAAATCAAAGAGCGCCTTACCACGCTCACGAAGGCGTTCCCAGGCAGCGCCCACGCGCGTCTGACCGCCGAACCCATTGAGCCGGCGGCCATGTTCAAGAAGCGCGATGCCTTGGGACAGCAGATCCTTCTTGTGCGTTATCCGGCCACGCAGGCCGTCATTGTTCTGGGCACGTATCTTCCCGAACATAAACACCCGGACTTCTACGGACTTCAGGTGGGAAACTACGTACTGGGCGGCGGTTCTTTCAATTCACGTCTGATGCGCGAAGTGCGCACAAAGCGCGGGCTTGCCTACTACGCCTATTCTCAAAACGACTTCTCCGCCACGTCGGGCCACTTTGTTTCCATGAGCGGCACACGCGTGGACCAGGCCAAGGCCACCCTGGAATTGATGCTCCAGACAATCGGAGGCATTCGTTCACCTGTGGAAACCGACGAGCTCTCGCTCGCCAAAGAAGCCATCTTGAACGGCATGGTCTTTCAATACGAGGATCCTGCTGCATTTCTCCGAAATGAAATTCGATTCCGCCTGCACGGCCTGCCGGACAACTACCTGACCATTTTTCCGGGCAAGGTGCAGTCCGTCACGGCCACGGACATCGCAGCCACCGGTGGACGTTATCTGAACCCGTCACAGCTGGCTGTGGTTGTTGTGGGCCCGGAAAGCCTCAAGTCGGAACTGTCCGCTCTGCGCCCCGTCAAAGTGGTGGATCCGGAAGGCCCGCTGGAGTAATCCCATCAGGCTCACAGAACATACCGCCTCGCAGTACCGCTTCCTTGGAGTGTCCGAGGGTGGAGTATACACGTGCATGCACGTTCCCCACTTCTCGCTCCTGTGGTTGCTCCGGCATCTGGACGCGCCGGACATCTACTGCCCGCCGGAACTGCACGCGCCGCTGGAGAAGATTCTCAAGACCTGGGCGGAGATAGAAGACTACGAAACCAAGTATTTTCTGCGTGCGGTGGAATACGGCCGGACCTATGCGCTCCAAAAGAATTTTTACTTCCGAGCCATTCGAAGCGTTCACCGCATCGCGTCGAACGGATACACGATTCTTGAAAAGACCATCAAGCTGAAGAAAGAGTTCCTGAGTCTGCCGGGGAAGGACATTGCCCGCATGCGCAAAGAGCGCGATGATCTCTTTGAAGAAGTGTATCATCCGATCGTAACGTTCTCCGGGGATACGCAGATTGAATTCGTCTTGGACAACGAGATCGTGCGCCAATCCAAGATTCTATTTTTGGAGTGCACCTACGTGGACGACAAACGGCCGGTGGAGCGGGCGCGCAAGTGGGGGCACATACACTTGGACGAAATCGCGGCTAACGCCGCAGCGTTTGAAAATGTGGAGCGACTCTTCTTGATCCACTTCTCGCCGCGTTATCGGTCTGAAGAAATCAGGAGCGCTCTAAAAGCAAAACTCCCCGACTGGCTCCACGCGAAGACAACACCGTTTATATGAGTGGTAATACCGGCGGCAGCAGAAGGCATCAGCTGCGCACGCGCTTGACGGCGTCTTCCAGGCTCACTTTCCCTTCGTATAACGCTTTTCCCACAATCACGCCTGTCAGGCGGGGTTCATCATCAGAAAAGACTTTAAGCGTCTCGATGTCCGCCAGTTCCGACACGCCGCCGGAAGCGATCACGTTCATTTTGGTTTCTGCTATTACTTTGAAGAGGGCGTCCACAGCGGGCCCGGAGAGCGCGCCGTCCCGGGAGATCTCCGTGAAAATGATCTCCTGCACGCCGAAGTCCTGAAGCCGCTGGTTCAGCTCTTTGACGAGCACGCCCGAGTCTTTCTCCCAGCCGGATACCTTCACTTTTTCCCCCAGCGCGTCCACCCCGACAATGATGCGCGCAGCCCCGCAGACCTTT
>JACPZR010000608.1 GCA_016195395.1 Spirochaetia bacterium | reverse complement strand
CACAGAATCCTGACGGGGCTCATTGTCGTAACCGGGGCGGGCGCTCCCGTGTCTCTGCTCATTCCCTACCGGTACGGAATGATCGTGGGCGCGGCTCTTGCGTTGGTTTCAGTGTCGTTCATGTACGCGGCAGGCTGGTTGACCCTCGTTCGGGGTTACAAACCCGCGCGCTACTATCTCATCGCATGGTCCACTCTCCTCTTTGGCGTGGCCGTCTATGTCCTGAAAACGTTTGCGATTCTTCCTGCAAATTTCATCACCAACTGGAGCCAGCAGATTGGATCGGGCCTCGAGGTTCTTCTTCTTTCGATTGCGCTTGCTTCGCGGATCAACCTTCTTCGCGAACAGAGTGAGCGTGCGCAGCACGATCTCATCGCCAAGCAGAAAGAAATGATCGCTGTGGAGAAGTCGCTCGCGGATTCCTTTGCCCGTTTTGTGCCCAGTCAATTCCTGAGCTTCCTGGACCGGCAGACGATCAGCGATGTGCAGCTGGGCGACCAGGTGCAGCGGGAGATGACGATTCTTTTTGCGGACATCCGATCATTCAGCCGCTTGTCGGAGGCTATGTCTCCGGCGGAGAACTTTGATTTTCTAAACTCTTACTTGAAGAGAATCGGTCCGGTGATCCGCAGAAACAACGGATTCATAGACAAGTTCATTGGGGACGCCATCATGGCGCTCTTCCCAGCGTCTCCGGAAGATGCGGTGAAGGCCGCCGTGGCTATGCAGGAAGCGGTCCGGGAATACAATCATAACCGGCTCAAAAAGAATTACGATCCCGTGCGGATCGGCATCGGTATTCACACAGGAACGTTAATCCTGGGAACGATTGGCGAACACGAAAGACTGGAAACGACTGTGATTTCTGACGCCGTGAATCTGGCGTCCCGCATTGAGAACCTGACAAAGCGATGCGGCGCCCCTATCCTGATCAGTGAAAGCACGCTCTTTCGGCTCTCCGCGCCGGATGCCTACTCGCTCCGGATGCTGGGCCGTGTGCGCGTGAAAGGCAAAGAAAACCCGGTTTCCGTTTTCGAAGTGTATCAAGGCCAGCCCGACTATGTTCTGGAGCTCATCGCTTCCACCCGCGGTCAGTTTGAACACGGTGTGTCCGCGTATTATGCGCGCGAATACGAAAATGCGCTGACGTGTTTTGAAAAGGTGCTGGAGGTCAACCCCTCTGATACCGCGGCCGCGCTGTATCTCCGGTCAATCCGGCGCGTGCTTGCCCTCGACGGCAAGCCCATTGAGTAGTTCGTTCACCTGAAGGAGCGCGGAGAAATCCAGATCGGCCAAGCCCATGGCCATGCCTGAATCGTACACGAGTTTGAGCGATGAGGCCAGCGGCAGCGCGGCGTGTGAGTGGGCGGCCTCCGCCAGCGCGTGATTCAGATCCTTGTTCATGTTCTTAACGGAGAAGTTGGGGGCGAAGCGTCGTTCACTGAACTGTCCCAGCTTGATTTCCGCCAGGTCTGACTTTACGGCGGACTGCAATAGCACGTCTTTGAGAGCATTTGTGTCCGCGCCGCTTTTCTTCACGAGCATCAAGGCCTCAATGATCATCTGCGCAAAGCCCGCCTGAACCATGTTGAGAGCGATCTTGATTTTCTGCCCGTGGCCCACAGGGCCGCACCGGACAACGTTCTTTCCGCATGCCGTAAACAAGAAGCGCGCTTTTTCAAACGCTTGATCACTCCCGCCTGTCATGTACAGGATCTTGCCGTCTTCCGCCGCCTTGCGGCTTCCCGTCATGGGCGCATCAATAAAGTCAACGTTATGCGACGCGCAGGTTGCCGCGATTTCCGCGGTGAGCTCCAAAGAGGTGGTCCCGGTATCAATTACCACGTTTTTTGCCGCGCTGAGTACGCCGCGATCAAAGCAGTAGTCGCGCACAACGTGATCTTCTGTGAGGCAGAGAATGGTCACGTCAGCCCCGGCCGCGGCCGTTTTCGCGTCGTCGAGAATCAGCGTGGTGGGCCCGGCGAATTCCTTGATCTTGTCCGGGTTGCGCGCGTACAATCGGAGCGGGTGCCCGGCGCGCGCGAGGTTCATGGCCATCCCGCGCCCCATGATTCCCGTTCCAATGAGTGCGACTGTCTCTTTCCCCGATGTGCTCATGTGACGGACCCTAGATCAAGAATATGGATTTGTGCCGGACGGGGACGGACCCTGAGCAAAAGGCGCCTGCTCTACGGCTCCTCCGGGAGTGACGGGGTTGTCTTCTCCCAGGAGCATGTATATGGCGGCGCCCCGGAACGCCTGGCTCATGGGCATTGTGAAGAGCACGCCGACGCAGAGGAGGTACACACCCACTTGGGCAAGGATCTCGGTCACAAAATACAGAAGCATAAGCCACCACTGGTATGGGCGGGTAACGTCCCACGAAGTGCGGATTGCCTGCACGGAACCGTAACCCCGCTCCGTAATCAGCGGGAATACAAGAATCATTCGGCCCATAATGTAGTAGATAATCGGGATCATCATGAAGAGAAACAAGTACGCGATGCCAATGGCCCCCAAGGACCCCGCAGACTCATTGCCATCTCCCTTGGACGCGTTGTACGCAATGGCGCCGATCAAGGGTCCCATTGCTACCAGGATGACGGGAAGAAAGATGAGACCCATGAGGAGCGCTGCGCCCAGCACTCTGCCCAGGGATGAAAAGCCGCGGAATAAGATGCCCATATCCGCCCGTCGCTTTACCATGTAGTATCCAAGGAGCATGGGTCCAATCCCTGCCGCCGGCAGAAGAACCAAGCCCACGAGAACGATCGAGAGAATGTACACGCCCAGAATCAGAAGCCACCAGACGACGGTGGATCCGGCGCCCAGTCCCACGTACTCCTTGTACGCATCCATGCCCAGGGACATGGCGCGGCCAAAGTCAAATTTTCCAAAGCCCTGCTGCGGTGAGGAGTCCGGTGCGCGCTGGAAGGCGCCTTCCGTGGGGTGGTATACGTTTTGATTCAGGTCGTCCATTATGCTCTACTTTTGCGGAAACTTTGAGGCGTCAAGAAAGAGGTACTGTCTGTAGAGGGGTCGGTTGTCCGGGGTTTTGGCCTTGAGGACGAGCGTCAGATATCCCCGTCCGGAACTCACCTTCGGGATCAGCGTTGTGAAGCCGCTGCCTGCGGCATTCACATCGAGTCCCTTTCCACCCATTTTCAGCGCGAGAGAACCGTCTGCAATACCGGGCACTTTCAGTACGATTTTTTGGCCGGCCTGTACAACGCTGCCGTCTGCCGGCTCGATTTCCACACCGGACGGTGAGCTGATTTCCAGATTGGCCAGGAATGCCGCGGGCGACGTGCCGCTGGTGACCATATAACGTGACAATGTGAAAGGTTCTTCGCCCCTGTGATTTACGCCCAGATTGACTGTAAAGCCGGCCCTGTACCCCAAAGCCTGGGCTTCTTCAATGACGCGTCGGTCGTAGAGTCCAAACGGGTAGGCAAGGTCTTTGACGGGAACACCCACTTCCTTTTCCAAAACGTCTTTGGATTTTTGGAGCTGCATCTTCAGTTCCGAACGCGACAACGTGGGAAGCATGGGGTGCCAGCATGTTGAATCCGCCCATGGTTCCCTGGCCCGCAATCATGTGGTGGTAACAGAGGACCGGGAGCGCGCCGTTCTGACCAGCTGTCAGTGTTGCGGCGCTGATTTTTGAGGACTCTTTCTTCTCTACGCGCTGTCCGTCGCGCCCGCTCGCCTTGGGGTCGTCCTTGGATGAGTCCACTTCCCAGATCGACCGGCCAAAAGGCGAACTCTTGGTCTGTTCACCGGGGTTTCGCAGCTCCACCGCCACAGGCTCCCGTTCCGCCGCCCGACGTGATTGGAACTCCTCATACCAGCCGCACGAGGTTAACAGCAGAACAGCCCACAATGGGGCAATTGACACAATGTTACGAAAGAAAGACATGGTGACTGCGGAGTTTTTCCCCTGG
>JACPZR010000607.1 GCA_016195395.1 Spirochaetia bacterium | reverse complement strand
ACCAGCGACGGAGATGTTAAGTATCACTTAGGATTCTCAAACGACATCACGACCCCCAGCGGAAACCCCGTTCACCTGAGTCTGGGTTTCAATCCCAGCCATCTTGAAGTCATCAATCCCGTCGTCATGGGCTCCGTCCGCGCGCGGCAGACCCGTGGAGCTGACCGCACGCGGGACAAGCACCTGGCGCTTCTGGTCCATGGTGACGCCGCCTTTGCGGGACAGGGCATCAACTACGAATGCATCAACATGTGCGACTTGAAAGGGTATTCCGTGGGCGGGACCTTCCACGTAGTCGTCAATAACCAGATCGGGTTCACCACGAATCCCACAGACAGCCGTTCCACGCCTTATGCCACAGACCTTGCCAAGCTCCTGATGGTGCCGATCTTTCATGTGAACGCGGACGATCCTGAAGCGTGCTACAGGGCTGTTCGCCTGAGCATGGAATGGCGCCAGACCTACCACACGGACGCATTCATTGATCTCATCTGCTATCGTCGCTGGGGCCACAATGAGACCGACGAACCCGCCTTCACCCAGCCCCTGATGTACTCACGCATCAAAGAGCATCCCACAACGGTGGCGCTGTATGAACAGCAGTTGCTGCGCGATGGGGTGGCCCAGAACAAGATCCATTCGGTCAAAGAGAGCGTACAACAAGATTTTGAAAGCGCCTTCAAGCGCGTGCAGAGCGACTCCATCCGCGTACAATTTGAATCCCTTGCAGGCAACTGGACCGGTTTTCGAAAAGAAGACCCGCACTCAAACCCGGACACAGGGATCTCCCGTGAGACTCTGCAGTTCATTGGCGAGCGTGTCACGACTGTGCCTTCTGACTTCCGCCCCAATCCCAAAATTGCAAGACTCCTTTCAGAAAGACGCAGCATGGTGACAAGCGATGCGGGAAAAGTCGACTGGGGGATGGGAGAGATGCTCACGCTTGGGTCGCTTCTGACGGAGGGATACAACATCCGCTTCTCCGGCCAGGATGTGAAACGCGGGACCTTCAGCCACCGCCACGCCGGCTTAATCGACGTGCAGAATGGAAACGAATGCATCCCGCTCGCGGCAATCAAAGACGGTCAGGGCACGCTCGAAATGGTGAACAGCCTTCTGTCTGAGGAGGCCGCTTTGGGATTTGAATTCGGCTACTCGCTTGCTGAGCCGCGCACGCTCGTCATCTGGGAGGCTCAGTTTGGAGACTTCGCCAACGGCGCGCAGGTGATCATTGACCAGTTCATTTCCAGCTGTGAAGCCAAATGGCACCGCATGAGCGGCGCGCCTGCCCGCCGCAGCAAGTCCGCCATCCGCTTTTCTCTCCGGCAGTTTCCAGCCTGTTCTGGACGAAACCAATCCGGATATTACGCCGGAAAGCGTGGAGCGCATCATTTTCTGTTCGGGCAAGATCTATTACGAGCTTGTGAACGCCCGTGAAGCCGCGGGACAGAGGAATATCGCCATTGTCCGGTTGGAACAGTATTACCCCTACCCGTTCCTGCCGACCGCCGATATCATTCAGAAGTACGAATCCGCCCACGATGTCTGCTGGGTCCAGGAAGAGCCGCGAAATCAGGGCGCTTGGTCGTCTGTAGAAAAATACATCGCAGCCCAGCTGGGGCCGCACCAGGAGCTCCGCTATCTGGGCCGCGTAGCGTCGCCCAGTCCTGCTACAGGATATCTCAAAGTCCACACGCGCGAACAGGAAGAAATCATACGCACCGCCATGCGGGTAACGCAGCGGGCGAGAAAGGAAGTGCTGCATGGCAGTTGATATCAAAGTCCCTCCGATGGGTGAGTCGATCACGGAAGCTACCGTAGCAGCGTGGCGGCGAAATCCCGGCGATGCAGTCGCAAGCGGCGATATCCTCGTGGAGCTCGAAACCGACAAAGTCACAATGGAAGTCCCGGCGCCTGCATCGGGCGTCCTTAAAGAGGTCTTGAAAAAATCCGGCGACGTTGTCCACGTGGATGAGGTCCTCGCGCGGATTGAAGAAGGCGCGGCACCGGCCGCGAAACCACAACCTGCCGCATCGGCTGCGCCGGCGGCGGCAAAACCACAGGCCGCAGCCGCACAAAAGAACGAAGTCCTACCACCAGGCGCCAAGCGTCTCGTTGAAGAAAACCGTCTGGATCCGGCGGGCATTGAAGGCACGGGCAAGCGCGGACAAGTCACCAAAGCCGACGTGGTACACCATTTGGAGTCGGCCTCGGGAAAAACGGCAGAGGCAAGAGCAGCCGGCGGTGGCGCAGTTCCAGCAGGAGCAGCCGCGACGGGAACAGCAAGTCAGGCACATGCCGGCACGGGAGCCGCGCCCGCAACCCGGCGCGAGGGGCGGGAAGAAAAACCAGTCGCAATGTCACGGCTGCGCCAGAGAATCGCAGAACGGCTCGTCGAAGCCCAGCACACAGCGGCCATCCTCACCACCTTCAATGAAGTGGACATGTCCGCCGTGATGGACGTGCGGAGCCGGTTCAAAGACAAGTTCAAAGAGAAATACGGCGTCAACCTGGGATTCATGTCCTTCTTTGCCAAGGCCTGTGTGCAGGTTCTGCAGGAAATTCCCGCGATCAACGCTGAAATCAAGGGCACGGAAGTCATCTACAAGAACTACTGCGACATCGGTGTAGCGGTGGGAGGACCCAAGGGACTTGTGGTTCCGATCGTGCGCGATGCAGACACGAAGAATTTCGCGG
>JACPZR010000612.1 GCA_016195395.1 Spirochaetia bacterium | reverse complement strand
GTAGTTGCCCCTAATGGGTTGTTCTGGCATTCTGGAAATGAAATGCTCACGCGCCCGGATCGTCCATGTTTGAAGCTGGTATCCACGTTCTGATTGTAGACCCAAACCCGCGGGACTCTGCATTTCTCCGTGACGCTCTGATCCAGACCGCCGGCAACAATGCTCAGATCAAGATCGTCGAGCGCCTGAGCGGAGCCCAGGACGCCCTGATGAGCGAGGACTTTGACATTATCTTTTTGGATTTGTCGCTCCCGGACAGCCACGGTCTGCGCTCCCTGAACATGCTCGCGCACCAAGCGCCTCACATCCCGCTCTACATCCTGACAAGACTTGAGAACGACGAGCTGGTGCGGCTGGCGAAGCGAAAAGGAGCGCGTGAGTACATTCTGAAGAAGTTCATGAGCACGGACCTTCTTCTGAAGATTCTGACCTCTCTCCGCGACGGTACGCGTGTTTCGCTTTCATCTCCTGCAAGGCCCAGTGCAGCGCCCGCAGCGCCGCCGGGACCGGATCACAAACGGATTCTCGATGTCACCACGCGGTATCTCTCCCCGGAGGTCCGTGCGCGGGCCGTGGCCGCTGTGCGCCAGGGACAGGACGTGATCGGAACCGAGGAGGCGGATCTTACGATTCTCTTTGCGGACATCGTCGGCTTCACGGAGATGTGCGAGGATATGCCGCTCGCGGAAGTGATCGGGCTTCTGAATCAGGCATGGGAAGTGGTCACAAACTCGATCAATGCGATGGACGGCTACGTGGACAAGTATATGGGGGACGGCGTTATGGCCGTGTTCGACGATGCATTGTCGGCGGTGCAGGCGGGTGTGGAAATACAGAACCTGTTTCACCAGGTAAACCGCTTTCGCAACCTCTCCGCAATGAATCCCATCTATGTGCGAATCGGGATCAACAGCGGTCACGTAATCCGAGGGAATATTGGAACCAGCGCGCGGATGGACTGGACTCCGCTGGGCGACGTTGTAAATACGGCGTCGCGCATCCAGCGTCACGCGAACGCGTCAGAAGTGCTCTTGGGAAACACCACCTACGAACGCGTGAAAGAGTCAGTCACGTTAACCAGAAGCGATGACGTCACCTTCAAAGGGAAAAAGCGCTCTGTCCGCGTTCACGCCGTTGACACGGTCCGATTTGAGTCGGAAGGACAGACGCGCATCCTCACCACGCATCCACCTGACGAAGAGGATGAGCAGCTTCAGGCCCAGGACGTTAAATATTCGAACTGACGAACCCGTTGATCCCGTCGCCGGAGAGGCGGCTTTTCAGGGCGTCCGCATCTGTCTTCTTCTTGAAGTGACCCACTTTCACCACGTACTTTTCACCGCGTTTCAGGATGTGGACCTTGCCGTACGAGGACAATGTCTTCTTCATTTCTGTGGCCCGCGCCAAGTCTGAGAAGATTCCCACCTGCACTGCAAACGCGTTGGTGGCTCCCTCTTTCTTCACACCGGCGGTATCTTCCGGCGTCACACGGTTGGTTTTGGTTTTGGGCTTCTTGTTCTGATCCGGCTTCACGGGATCTTTGAAGGCCACGGGTTTCTGGCCCGGATCTTGAACAGCCGGACGGTCATAGACTGAGTCCGCTGTCTTACTGCCTGCGCCGGATTCTTTAGAATCTTTACTGTCTTTCGGGACGACTACGTCTTTGCTCTCTTTTGAATCTCCGTTGGCAACGTCCGCCATCCGCGGCTTTTTGTTGTCCGCGGCATCGGCATAAAAACTCTCTGTGGCGCCCGGGAACCGTTCGCGGACTTCTCCCGGTGCAATCACACGGATTCTCACGGTGGTGAGGCCTTTTTCTTTGTAGCCCAAGGCTTCCGCAGCGCGCTCGCTCATGTCAACAATGCGACCCTTCACGTACGGCCCGCGGTCGTTCACCACGACCACAGTCTCGCGCCCGTTCTCCAGATTCTTGACTTCCAGCTGCGTTCCCAAAGGGAGCGTGCGGTGCGCCGCGGTGAGCTTGCGGGAATCAAAGACTTCACCGCTCGCGGTGCGCTTGCCGTCGAAGTCGCGGCCGTACCAGGAGGCGGTTCCGCTCTGTTCAAAGCCATCTACGTCTTTCTTGGGATCTTTGGGGTCCGTTGTTCCGGCGCCGTCCACATGCATGGATGTCTTATCCTGCTTGGAGTCCGCCGGCTTGCCGTTCACGTTATTAATGACAACGTCGCGGGATTTGGAACTGGAATCCGCGGCTGGGTCGGTCTTGTCTGTCTTTGAATCAGCCGGGAGATCCGCTTCAAACTTGGCTTTCTTCTCCGGGGAGTCGTCGGCAGCGGCAAAGAAACCCTTTTCATCCGCGCCTGTGTCCCCTCTGTCCGCTTTGTCTGTGGGACAGCCGTTCTGCCGGCCGTCCGCGTGCAGGTCGGTGCCTGTGTGGATGGTGGTTGTGGCGCAACCTACCCAGATTGGAAAAAATGCAATGGCTACGATGCGTCTCATAAAATCCCCATACGTTTATCGGTTGCACAGGGGCAGGAAATGACGGTTTTTCACGAAGTCGGCGGGATTCGTTGTAGAACCCACGTAAGAGCCGATTCTATCCCCGCGAGCGTATACCGGGCCCGGATATCGAACTTTGCCAAACCGGAACTACCTGTGAGCGCAAAACTGCGGATCAGGGCGGCATTCGCCGGCGCGGTCACGTTCGGCAGGCGGCCGTCCTCTTCAAAATCCACCCCTACGAGTTCCGGGGTCACTTGAATGACATGCCTTTCCGGCGCGCGGGCCGGGTCTTTCACTTGGCAGAGAATCTCCACCGGTTTCGAGAGTGAAAAAGCAAGCGTGCCCTCCTGACCTTTGCGGATGATGATGCTCGCCGGGAACCCGGCCATCACGGCAAGGTCTGACATCTTCTCCAGATACGGGCCGTGAAATGCTGATGCGATGAGGATCTTTGCGCCCGCCGGGTTCATGAATTTCTCAAGCACGGAAAGAAACGGACGTTTACCCAGAAGTCGACGGCGCTCCACCCATCGCTCGAGCGCGGGCGCGTATTCCGACTGCCGGAAGACTGTGCCAAATGCATGGTTCTCGAGGGGGTCCGATGACTCTAGCTCCGCCGCGAGATCGAGTACTGTGACGCCCGCCTTGGGACCGGGATTGGCGCTCCCCACGATCACAGCACTGTGTCCGCGCTCTTCCAGATGCCGCGCGATCAAAGGGGTTAACAGATAACAATTTTCGGCGCCGTCAAAAGGCTCGGCAATTTGGACGATCTGTCCGTCCCGTGAGCTTCCGCTTTTCTCCGGAAGTGGTGCGTTATTCACCTGACGCTGCATTTCTGACAGGAGCGCTGCCAATTCATCCGGGGTCTCGTACCTGACGCGCAGGGCGCTTGCGATCAAGCCGCGGGCTCCCTCCCCCGCGTCGCTTCCAAACAAAAAGCGACTCACGACAGCCGCTTGGTCAGACGACAGAGTGCCGCCTTTGAGAAGATCCGCGCAAATGCTCTGGATGTCTGCCGGAGCGTCCGGTGCAAGCGCATGGGCCAGCCGATGCGGATCATCGAACACGCCCGGGGGAAATGCCGCCGAAAGCGCGCGCTCCGGTTCTGCGATTCCTTTGGCAAAGACCGCGCCCAGAAACGCGCCTTTTTGGATGGCAGGCTCAAGCGGGTCAATCAGGGCTTGGATCAAATCCCGGATCAGGCCGTCGTCCAAATCGCGGCTTCCGCGCCGGCCCACGCCGACGGCCCCGATCCCCCGGGCAAGGGCTGTTTTCTCCGCGTCCGCCGTTCCCAAATGCATCTCTCCCGTAAAAGAATTATTCCAAAGCGCGCATGCACACCGTCATGCCCCTGGGCCCAATTTTGACTCGCCATGCGCGCGCGACGAGAATCTTCTGCCTTTATGAAAGAAAAGGTGCAGTCATTAAACAAAAAAATGGCCGAGCTTCTCGTCGAGATAACGAACAATCTCGCAAAGCGCTCCGCAGAGGGCGGACGGCTTTCAGTCTCCAAAATGGATGAGAACCAGCTGGTCCACTACAACCTCGCGTACCACACGGCGGAAAACCGCATCGGCGAGCACTTTGTAAACTACGCGCACGATCCCAAGAACGGAACAAGCGCCCATGAACAGAACATGGCCACTCTCTTCGTCAGCGAGTCGGCCCACCGCCTCAGATCGGAAGTGGCCAGCCGCGCAGAAGAATACGGCCTGTCCAATGACACCTTGAACGAACTCTTCTCGTCGGACATGAACAAACTGATCCAGGAGACGCAGACACATAAGATCTACGACGCTGTAGGAGACGAAGTTCTGGCCGGCAAATTCGGCGCACTTGCCACGGATGATTACTCGGAAATCCGTGACACCTACCGCAAATTCTCTGACAATGTTGTGGCTCCCAAGGCAGAGCACGTGCACCGCGGCGACGAATTTGTGCCGGACGAAATTCTGAACGGCCTCGTGGAACAGGGAGCTTTTGGATTGTCCATCCCCGAAAAATACGGCGGTTTCCAGGACATGGTGGGCAACATCGGCATGATGATCGTGACAGAAGAGCTGTCTCGCGGCGGACTCTCCATTGCGGGCTCCCTCATCACGCGTCCTGAAATATTGAGCAAGGCCATCCTGAAAGGCGGCACGGAACAGCAGAAAGAAACCTGGCTCGCTGCGCTCGCAGCGGGTGAGAAGATGTGTGCTGTTGCTGTGACGGAACCGGACTTTGGAAGCGATGTGGCCGGCATGAAGGTGACCGCGGACAAAGTGGAAGGCGGCTGGAGAATCAACGGCGTAAAGACTTGGTGCACGTTTGCGGGATACGCGGACACGCTCCTGGTTCTGGCCCGCACGGAAAAAGATCCTGCTCTCAAGCACAAAGGCCTCTCGATCATCCTTGCGGAAAAACCGCGCGATAAGGGCCACCGCTTTGAGTACACGCAGCCGGAAGGCGGAAAGATGAGCGGATCCGCCATCCCCACAATCGGCTACCGGGGAATGCACAGCTTTGAAGTGAACTTTGACAACTACTTTGCGCCGGACGCCAACCTGATCGGCGGCGAGGCGGGACGCGGAAAAGGGTTCTACCTCCAGATGGAAGGCTTTGCCGGCGGACGCGCGCAGACAGCTGCCCGCGCAAACGGCGTTATGCAGGCGTCTCTGGATACGGCAGTCCGCTACGCCAATGAACGCAAGGTATTCGGCAAACCGGTTGGATCGTATCAGATCACAAAGTGGAAACTGGCGCGGATGGCCATGCTTCTGCAGGCATCACGTCAGTACGGTTATCATGTAGCGCGCCTCATGGACGACCACAAAGGGAGCATGGAAGCCACCCTTGTGAAGTTCTACGCCTCCAAAGTGTCCGAATGGGTGGCGCGCGAAGCCATGCAGATTCACGGCGGAATGGGGTACGCGGAAGAGTACGCTGTCTCCCGTTACTACGTGGATGCGCGCGTGTTCTCGATCTTTGAAGGCGCTGAAGAAGTGATGGCGCTCCGCGTCTGCGCGCGCGACCTTCTGGAGCAGGCGCTGAGCGGCGCCAAATAGTCCGCAGTCGGAATCGTCGGGCCGGGACGGCCCCGTCAGTAGCGCGGCCTAATACGCCGCGCTATATTTTTATCTCCCTGATCTTCTCCTGAGGTTCCTGGGCCTGCGTGTCGTCCACCAGCTGGAGGGTTTTTCGGATGCCTATGCGGATGTAGGTTGTATTGGCGTAGAGCGGGTCGGGGGGACCGCCCCCTGTCCTTATCAAGTCTGTGTGCACGGGATGCAGTCCGGTATTCTCCGTGATCACTTCCAGGTACACCAGAGTATTGCCGGGGAGCCACGCAGCGCCGGGACGGCCCAGTCGGTATCCTAGAATCACACTCTGGCTGGAGAACGGCCGGTAGTGGTTCACGGCATGCGAGACGCGCACGTTATTCTCCAGAAGATCGAAGTTGTACATGGCCTGGCCAAAGTTGAATCCCAGATAGCCGGTGAAGCGGCCCAGCGAACCGCCGATATAGAGCGTCGCGTAGAATTGTATCTCATCAAACGAATATTCCATGCGCCGGGAAAAGAGCCCCTGCGCCGGGTGCGTACTGGAATACAAGAGTGTCAGCAGGTCCGTGTGCTGGCGCCCGTCGTCCGGGTAGTTGTACAGCGTGCCGCTGAAGGTACGCGGGTTATTGAGTGTAAACGAGTAGGTGAACCAATTCAACACCGGAAGGTCGCCCACAAACGG
>JACPZR010000611.1 GCA_016195395.1 Spirochaetia bacterium | reverse complement strand
ATGGGTGTTCCCATATGTTTCCCTCTTTACATTCCAAGACCCTGCTTGAGACTTCCGCCGCGGAAGTGGGTGATGATGAAATTTCCAATCAGGACGAGGTTGACCAGGATGATGATGACCGCGTTTGCCATCTGGATATCATCATTCTCCAGGTAGCGGATAGTCATGCTGGCGAGAACCTGCGTGGAGGGCGTTACCAATAGAATGATCAAAGATAGTTCGCGCATCGTGGTAATAAACGTCAGCAGAAAACCGGCCACAAAGCCAGGACTGGTGAGCGGAAAAATGATGCGCCGAAAACGTTCCCACGCATTCGCATTTACCACCTGGGCGGCTTCTTCCAATTCCCTGCCCACTTGGAGCATGGCGGCGACGCCGGTGCGGGAAGAATTGGGAATGTGCTTTGCCACCGAGACAATCACGAGCAAGGCAAACGTTCCATACAGAGCCGGGATCGGTCCCACCGGTTTGGCAAACATCGAGATATAGACGGCACCAAAAGCAATGCCGGGAATCACGTAAGGAACAAACGCCAGTTGTTCGACCAGTTTAGACAGCCGAGTGCCGCGACCTTTTGCGACGGCATAGCCAAGTATGACTCCCAACAGCGCCGTGAAAAATGCAGACCACAGAGACAGCTGAATCGAGTTCCACGCGCCCTTGTAAATATCGGGGTTGCGCAATACGCCCGGCAAGCCATTCGCAATCGTGGGAGTGCTCTCGCCAATCCAATAGTGTAAGGTCAAGTTGCTGAGACTGTACTCCCCATCTACCAACATGAAGGTGCTCAAGCCAAGAAGCGCCAGCGGAACGATCGCAACCACAAGTTGAAAAACGACGACGATAGCCGTCAAAACATATTTCCAGTCGCGCAACTTGGTGCGATTCGCCATAAACCCTCGTCCGCCGATGGTCTCGTAACTTTTCCGCGTTCCAACAACTCGCTGATTGATATACACGGTGGTCATCGAAAACATGATCAACGTAATTGCCAGCACAAAGCCATCCGCATAGTTGCCCAATCCCATGTTCGAGCGGATCATAGTCGAAAGCGTATAATATCCCACTGGGATACCCAGGACATTGGGACCGCCAAATGTGCCCATGACTTTGGAAAACGTCATGATGAAACCGGAAAGCAAAGCCGGCACGATCAACGGGAAGGTGATTGTTCGCAGGATGCGCCAGCGACTCGCCCCCATCAATTCGCCCGCTTCTTCAAGACTGGAATCAATTGACATGAGCGCGGCGGCGACAAACAGGAAAAAGAAAGTGTAATAATGCAACGCGCTACTGATGATGATTGGCACAGGTCCATAAGCTAACCAGTCGGGCGGACTCTGTCCCAGGAGATACTCGTAAATACCCGGTGTGCCGCCAGTTGTGCGATTTTTGAACAGGACAGTCCAAGCCATCGCGATGGTCCAGGATGGCATGATGTAGGGAACGGTTGCCAAGGTGTTAATGATATTTCTGCCCGGCATATCCGTGCGGATTGCCATCCAAGCCAGGCCTGAACCAATGAGCAGCGCGAACAGCGTCGCTCCCGCCGACGTGACCAGTGAATGTTGTAACGGCGCATAGGTCAACACTTCGGCAATCTGGCCAGTCAGCATCCGGATCCAATGGAAGAGGGTGAACTCACCGACGACGGCATCTGAAACATAGTGAATGTCCCTCTCCTGGTAGGTAAAAGTAGTTTCAAGCATTCGATAGAGAGGAACGAGAATCAAGTAGACCATCAGAACGAGCATGACCAATGCCAACACGACTTGCGCGCTTGTCATCCAGCGGATGAATCTTCGCCAAGTCGCAAGCATCTGAAGCGGGAGAGATTGCGAAACGGTTGCGGGGAATGCCATACTTTTCCTCTGATATTCGTCGAGGTTGAGGACGAGTTAACGCTCTTGTGGAATCAGGAGGTATTCACCTTGCCGTTCATGTCCAAGCCATACGCCGCGCGCATTTTTTGGAAACGATCGAGCGCGCCCAAACTTTCTTTTGATCGCGCCATCGCGACAGCGAGAATCAGCGCGTTGAGAATCGCCATCGGCACGGTGAGCGAGTGGAAAGTTGAGACGGGACCGCGTCGCGCCGCGAGGATCACGTCCACCTTGTCGCGAAAAACCGAGGCGAGGGTGTCGGTGATCAAGATGGTGCGACAGCCAACCCTATTTGCGTGTTCGATCACTGCCGCCAGCTCGGCGCTGACGCGATGAAAGCCGGTCGTGAGGACGACATCTTTGCGCCGCACCAATTGCAATTTCTCGATGAGGTCGCGTCCCGATTCCGTCATACTGATCGTGAGGATACCGAATCGCCGCAAGCGCAGTTCGGCGAGGTCGGCGAGAATTGCGGAGGGTCCCCCGCCGCGCACAAAGATGCGTTCGCCTTTGAGGATGAGTTTAACCGAAGCCGGCGTAGCCGATGGCGCGCGCAAAACGAACGATGGTCGCCTCGCTCACCTCGAGTTGTTGCGCCAATTCAGCCGCGGGGAGAAATGCGGCGTGGTCGTAGTTGGCGAGGAGGTATTCGGCAATCCGTTGCTCGCTCCTAGTGAAATGCGGGGCATGCTTTTCCAGGCGCTGTTGAAAGGCGGTCAGTTCTTGCATGGCTTTACCTCTATGCAAGATTATACGACAAAATTATTGAAAATGCAAGTAATCTTGCAAAATGCTTTGCCCCTACTTGGCGGATTGACAAACGCTAGGGTTACCAAGTAAAATCCACTGGCTCGCAAGAAGATGACAATGACAAACATCAACGCCAAATACGTCCACACGAATCTCATCGCCAAAGATTGGCGCGCGCTCGCGGATTTTTATCAGCGCGTTTTCGGTTGCGTCCCAGTTCCGCCCGAACGCGATTATCGTGGCGATGCGCTCGACGCAGGCACGGGAATTCGCGGCGCGCATTTGCAAGGCGCGCATCTGCGATTGCCCGGCTACGGCGATGATGGTCCGACGCTTGAAATTTTCAACTACAACAAACTCGAGCCACGCGCGGCGACGGCGGTGAATCGTCCTGGTTTCGGACACATTGCGTTTGCGGTTGACGATGTGGCGACCGCGCGCGACGCAATCCTCGCGGCGGGCGGCTGCGCGGTCGGCGAGGTGGTAACGCTCATCGCCGCGACGGGCGCGCGCGTAACCTGGTGTTATGTAACCGACCCGGAAGGAAACATTATCGAGTTGCAAG
>JACPZR010000533.1 GCA_016195395.1 Spirochaetia bacterium | reverse complement strand
TTCCTTTCATCGACCGCGCCAATTCCTGAGAGCATCGCATAGACACGTCGGTGAAACCAGATCCACGGCTTTTTCAGGCGCGACGATTCTTCGTTGAGCGCAGCACTGCAGAGAAATGACGGAATGCCCGCATCCGCGAGAGACCTGAGAAGATTGGGAAACACGTCCCACGTCATGGTGGCAAAGAGCACCGGTTGGACTCTCCGCACGAACGTCCATGCCCACGGAAAATCAAAGGGGAGGTGAAAGAGGCAGTCGGTCTCCGGATGTTCCGACCGCGTAACGCTCATGCTGAACACACTCAAAAAAATCTTTTCCTTTCTGCCGCGCGCTTTCAGCTCTCGCACAATCCCCAAGGCTTGATCCATTTCCCCCACGGACGACGCGTGGAGCCAGATGACTTTGTCATCGCTTGAAAGCGAAGCGACCGCCTTCTCCAACCGCTCGCGCCCGGCGCGTCTGACAGAGCGAAAGCGTCGCCCTGCGGGGAGGAGAAAAACCGCGGCAAGGTAGAAAGGGGCAAACAGCCCCAGTAGAGCGTTATAGAGAAAGAGCATGGGTTGTGCTTGATCAGGGGAGCGTGCCCTCTGGTTTTGTCCAGCGGAATGCGGGTAATTCTCTTTGACATGATGGACACGTTGGTCCACGACAACTATCTTTCCGTGCTCCGGCAGAGCCTGCCGTCCGGCCACACCATTGAACAATTCCGCATGTGGAGAGATTTTGAGGCCTTTGAAGCGTTCGAGTGCGGGGAGATTTCGGAGGCGGAGTATTTCCGTCGCTTCTACAAGCCGGAGACACCAGAGGACCTGCGGGAGATCTTTGTCCGTCCGGAGCGCGTGAAAAAAGAACTCTTCCGGAGTATACGCTGGATCGACGGTGTGCCGGAAATCCTCGACGACCTCAGGTCCCGCGATGACGTGAAACTTGCTGTGGCCTCCAACTACGGCGTCTGGTACCGCGATCTCTTCCTCAAGCGACCGGACCTCCCGGACCGATTTCATTACCTTTTCTTTTCATGCGAAATGGGCGTGCGAAAACCGGCCCCCGCGTACTACACAACGATTGAGGAGTCGCTCGCGCGCGTTTCAGAAATCGACACGCCCTTGGATCTTCTCTTCATCGATGACAGGGAGATCAATCTGCTGCCCGCTGCGGAGCGCGGCTGGCGGACGCACCTGATGCGAGGGGCGCAGGGTCTCCGTGATACGATCGCTCTGTTTGTGGAAGGCGGCCAGGACGTTGTGTAGGTCGGGTGTCTAATTCTTACGTACTAGGGCGGTCTTCCTCACGCTGTTCCCCATCGGCCCAAATTTCAGCCACATGGATTCTCTCTGCCTCACTCTGATGCGGATTTTCTTGAGCGGCGGG
>JACPZR010000532.1 GCA_016195395.1 Spirochaetia bacterium | reverse complement strand
GAGGGCTCCGGCGTTCTCCACCATCGAGTAAGCGGTCTTCAAGCTGGACCCCAGCGCCTGCGGAACGATCTTCCGGAAGCTTCTGCCCTTGTCCGTCGTGGCGAACAGCTCACCGCGACGCGTGCCGACGATCACTTCCCCTCTGGGCATCACAACCACGGAAGTGATGGGATCGCCCGTGGGCTTGACCGTCTTCCAGCGGAGTCCGCTTTCAAGGTTGACCTCAAACGTTATATACCCGCCGAAGACCCAGCCCGTTTGACTTTTTGGGAGCTGGATTCTGTACCAGAACTCCGTGATGTCGTCAACGGTCGCCTGGGCTTTGGAACGCTCGATCACCTGAACCAGATCGCCGCGCTTAACGCTTCCAACGACGGTTCCGCCGGAAGAAGCGATGTTTCTCACGTTGAGAACGCTGGCCGTAATCTTAGCCTGCGCAGGTTGAAAATCCTGCGCGCTGACGGGAAAAGCCGCGGCCAAGGAGAACCCTATAACCGCAGCATACGATAGAAGAAACCGCTTCACACTTATCCTCCCGTGCGAATTAATTCGCAGAATTGAAAGCGCCGCCGCTCAGGCGGATTTCAGAGATACAGGTATCCTTGTCGCGGCCCTTGTGCACACCGTCAATGACGAAGGTGAATGTGTTGCCGGTGAGCATCATCGGTTCGCCTGTCTGGTAGTCATAATTCTTGTCCTGAAGCTGCACTGTGGCGCTTCCGGAGTCAGCTTTCACTTTGAGCGCGCTGACACGATTGTTCATTTCATAGAGTTCTTCGCTGCGGGCCCAGCCGTTCACAACTTCGACTTTGTTGATGGAAACGGGCGATTCAAAGTTGAGCGTTATGCTCTCCCCGATTCCGTCGTCATCTGCTTTGCCTTCACACCATGCCGTCTGCAGGCTGCCGTCAAAGAGGTTGCGCGGGTCAAATTCGGTTTCTGTCCCGTCAGCGCGTTTGTATTGGGAAGAAGCGCTCACGGTAGCTGTGCCCAGCCCCGGAATGCTCACGGTGCGCACAACGATGGAACCATCGCCCAGATTGCTTTTCTTTACATAGCCTTCCACACCGGGGTATTGGATCTGCACAAAATCACCGGATGTTGAAATCTTAAAAGCCACCTGACCGGCACGGGCGCGGGTGGGAACTTTGGCTGCCTTGTCATTGGGGCGCTGAAAAACGTCGCTGTCACGGGTGATCGTGACCTGTTCCAGTTTCCCTTCTTTCAGCCAGCGGGCTTCCAGCCATCCCTTGGTTTCCACGCCTTCCAGCTGGACCTGATAGTAGGTGGTGCCATCTACGCTCTTCTCTTCAAGAATCTTTACAATCTCACCGCGCTGCAGGAGGGCATTGGCCACATATCGGGGCTGCTTTTCCCCGGGTTTTTCAACAAGGTTTACGCGTTCAACAATCACTGTGCCGCTCTTTTTGCAGGCTACAAAGCCTGTCATCGCAAAGACTGCCAGGGCCAGCACCAATGGGCGAAATACTTTCTTCATCCGTCGTTCCTCCTACGTATCAGTTGATGAGATACCCACCGGAGGCCACGAGACGGCAACTGGCAATCAGAAATTTGTGCGGGTTCTTCGAGCGGAAATTGGAATTATTCCAGCGCCAACATCAAGACCCGGGCCGCGCGCCGCGGTAACGTTATTCCGGCGGATTTGCAGGCCCCTCGGCGCGTTTGGCCGCAAAGAAGCGACGCAAAAGCTGGGCGGATTGTTCACTGTAAAGCGGCTCGCTCCGCACAGACGGATAGTGATTCAAGAAGCGATCGGCCTTTTGAGAAAGCTCAAGAAACTCCACCAAACCAATGCCGGTGCCTGTGGGGGCAAAGAAAATCACGTCGCCTATGCGCGCGAGGATTACGGCGCCCGCGCACATGGGGCACGGCTCGAGCGTGGAGACCAACACAGAGTCCAAAAGTCGCTCAGACCGGACCGTGGCGCATGCGTCCCGTACAGCGAGAATCTCCGCGTGCGCCGTGGGATCGCTCAATTCGAGAATGCGATTGCGGCCGCGGCCGATCACATTCCATACGCCGTCCGGGCTGTGCTGCAAGACCATCGCGCCCACAGGAACTTCACCGGAGGCAGCCGCTTCCTGGGCCAGCGCCAGCGCTTCCTCAAAGAAGCGCGGCGGGATCTGAAACTGGGTCAAAGGCCCAGGCCCGCTCCACCGATGATCTCTTTCATGACCTCGGACGTTCCGGCGTAGATGGTCTGGACGCGTGCGTCTAGAAACGCGCGCGCGATGGGATATTCCATCATGTATCCGTAGCCGCCAAAGAACTGGAGGCACTCATCCACGTGACGCTTCAGCATTTCAGAACAGAGCAGCTTCACCTGCGAAGCCTGCACCATGCGTTTCTCGCCGCGTGTGTGCGCCATGATGACTTGATCCACGAATGCACGCGCCGCCGCCTGTTCCGTTGCCATTTCCGCCAGTTTGAATTTCGTGTTTTGAAACGACCCCAGGCTCTTCCCAAAGATCATCCGCGATTTCACGTACTTGATAGTCTCTTCCAACACAGCTTCGGCGCTGCGCATGTTGCCGATTCCGAGAATGAGCCGTTCCTGCTGCAGCTCCGACATCAAATACCGGAAACCGTAGCCGGGCCTGCCAAGGAGATTGGTCTTGGGAACTTTCACGTCCGTGTAACTCAGCTCACTGGTATCCTGCGCGTGCAGTCCGATTTTCTCCAGCCGGCGGCCGCGTTCAAAGCCTTCCATCCCGCGCTCTACCATGATGAGGGAGATGCCGTGAATGCCTTTGTTGGGATCCGTCTTTACCGCTGTGATGACGTAGTCCGCCAGATAACCGTTGGAGATAAACGTCTTTTGTCCGTTCACCAGGTAGTGGTCGCCCTTGTCTATGGCTGTGGCCTTGATAGCCGCCAGGTCCGACCCGGTATCCGGTTCTGTCATGGCCACGGCAAGAATCTTGGTGCCGTTGATGATTCCAGGAAGCCAGCGCTTCTTCTGCTCGTCGTTTGCGTGGTTCAGCACATACGGGGCCACGACGTCGCTGTGAAGACTGATAAAGAAGCCGTTGTTGGCAACACGGGCCGATTCCTCATTGACGATCACGTTATAGAGAAAGTCCACTCCCGCTCCGCCATATTCTTCAGGGAAGTTGGGGCAGATCAATCCCAGCGCGCCCGCCTTCTCCCAAACTTCACGGCTGACGATGCCGTCTTTCTCCCATTGCGGGTGGTTTGGCTTTACTTCAGTGTCAAAGAAATCAGCGGCCATCTGCCGGAATGCTTTGTGTTCGTCTGTCCAAGGGATGGCTCGTTCAAGTGTTTTCATAATATTTCATCCGCCTCGCCGGCCTTTGTCCGGCGCTCCGCCCCGTGAACCACTGCACGTCCGCGGCGCATGCCGGGACATCGACGCCCTCGGCTCCAGCCAAACTCTGTTAGAATACCGTTCCGGTCAAGAATCGTTTAAAGATCTCAAGCTTTCGGATTCCAAAGACACGGGCATGATTCTCTTTGATCCATTTCTCGCGTTCAGCATAACGCGTATGCGGCTGTTCCCGCTTCAACTGCTGCATCCCGTGCTCCTGGAGGAGACGATAGTCTTTCTTTACCATTTCGATGGACCGGGAATACGTAAGGTAGGAATCCACGTCCTCGCCGGACAGAGCCGCGAACCTGCCGGTCCACCAGTCAATGAGGCATTTGCGAATCAGTTCGTCCGGGTATTCACGGACGGTGTTGTTGGTGGAGTCCACGTAGAAGATCTCCCCCTGCTTTCTCTGGCGCAGCACGTAGAGAAGCATGTTGTAGAACGCATTGGGACCGCAGTGATATAGAAAGACCAATGGTTTTTCCGTTCCGGGAAAATCCACGCGAAGCACTTCATCGGCCAGCTCTTCGAGAGTGCCGCGTATGGCCTCCACATACTCACCAAACTGAGCCTGCCCCGCTCCCGACCGGACAAGCGCCGCGGCGGACGGAAGGGGCGCCGCAAGAATGTCTTCTTTGAGGTTGACATGATATGCTTTGTTAAAGTTCTCCACACACTCATCGTAGTATTTCACGGGCACTTCAAAGGCGTAGTGAGGACTGCGGTTCCAGTCGCGGCTGCCCAGGAGCGGAACGGATAGAATGCTTGCGCTGTTCAGCCGGCGCTCGCGCGTTTCCAGCACAATGTTTTTAGCGATAGATCCTTCCACATCGCGGCGCTCGCCCTCTGCGGGCACAGCATCCACGGCCGCATCCAGCGGGCGCTCTAATACCGGCGACTCT
>JACPZR010000531.1 GCA_016195395.1 Spirochaetia bacterium | reverse complement strand
GGGCAATGTCCGCCTCTGAAACGTCGTCATTGCCGCGGTTCTTGACAAAGTACTGATTGGCCAGCACTTGATCGCGGCGGAGGTCTGTGACGAAGGCGTAGACGGGCTGCGTTTTTGCTTTGGCCGCTTCTTTCGTGTCTTTCATCACTTCGTAGGGAATGATGATGCCGTTCAGGATTTCGAGCATAACGCCGACATCCGCATCCGGCATTGTGCTTTTGAGACGTTCTTTCAAAAGACCAAACGTAAAATCTTTTCCGTTCAGCGAATAGAGAACCGTATCATCCTTATAGTCAGAAGCGACGGGCTTCTGTTTGGGCTGCGCAGCGGGAGACAACACAAACTGGCGCGCTTTCTTTTCCGCTTCAATGCGTCCGGAGAGAAGGCCGGTGAGTTCGCGGCGCTCCTGCTCTTTGGCCTGCCATGTGGAAATTTCTTCGATCTGCTTTTCGTCGAGGATCAAATCCTTGGGCAGCTTCTCGCGGTCCGCGGCTGGAATGAGGTTCATCTGTGCGCGCGCGATCTTTCCTGCTTTGCGGTGATAGCTTTCAAATACGTCTTTCAACGCTGATCCCTTCACCTCTTTGACCGACAAGCGGCGCACGATCCAGAATCCGCCCGGCGCTTCCACGAGAATGAATTTGCGTTCCGGGGCTTTTTCGATAGGATCCGTCAGGGCTGCGAGGGGATTGGGAGTACAGGATGCGCAAAGAGGGTCCAGATAGCCGCCGGCCATACGGTAGCGTCCGTTCTCTGTCTTTTCCGAGGCGAGCTTTTCAATGTCTGCGTCCCCCAGCTGCTTGTCATTGAGCTTGTTCATCAGGTCTTCGGCTTCCGCGCGGCGCTTGGCCGGGTCCGGAGCTGCAAGCTGTACCGCCTGTAGTTCCAGCATCCGGTACTTGTGGGAAGATGCATCGTCGCGCATGGTGTAGTCGATTGAGGTGAGGAGGCTGCGCTCCTCGTGAGCGACCATGTCTTTGTTGATCTCCGGGTTCTTGTCCAGCCCGGTGGCGATGGCTTCTTTGGCCCCTATGCGCGTGATGGCGATTTCTCGAAGGACCTGGGTTTGATCCTCAAGTTTTGCGTCAGTGGTCCCGCGTCCGATCAACGCAAAGAGCATACGGACGTCCCCGCGGGTAACTTTGCCGCCTTGGTATTCCGCAAGGACCTCTCCGTCACGGAGACAAGAGGTGCCTGCGAGCGCTCCCAAAAGGACCACGATAAATGTGCTGCGATTCAATAGTGTTTTCATATCCTGCTTTCTTGTGAGACTGATTGGTGTAGAAGGGCTTAGTTGTAGCGGAACTGGAAAGAGCCCGGCTTGTTCCCCGGTGGCTTCTCTTTGGCGCCCGCTGGTTTGGTTTTAATTCTGGCAGATTTCTCTTCTGAAGCGTCCGGCTTGTGGCTCTCGCGGTCCGCGGCTTCGTCAGCGACCGCTGTCTTTCCCCGCGATCTGCCGGGGAGCATCACTTCCGGCTCATCGACGTACCCGTCTTCACGGGAGCCGACGGGTCTTGCAAGGAACTCCGGCGGATTCTTGATCACTTGACCCAGAATCCGAGACTCAAGTTCCTTTAATCGGACTATTTCTTCCGCGAGCGAGGCGCGGATTCGCTCCGCGTAGTGGCGGTCATCTTTGATGCTGTTTCTAAGTCGCTCCAGCTCTTCCAAGTCCCTGTCGATCTGTTCCAAACGACGGAGTAGGTGAGCTGCTTTGAGCTTGACCCGCATAGTACACCGGAGGCCCGGCCGGGGGCCGTGTCAAGCATATTGGCCGCTGGTAGTTCGATATTTGGTGGATGAAAATACGCGTCGGTGGAGAGTGCGTCGTGGCGTTTATCCGAATTTCCCGGCCGATTCCGGATTCCAAGTTCAACGTGTATCGTAAGGCATGGCACACCCTGGGCCTCGTGGTCCCCGCGGCATTCTACTTGGATCTGTTTTCTTACGTAGGCAGGCCGGGCCGGGGCATCGGTGTCGCGGTTCTTGTTCTCCTGACAGTTCTTCTGGTGCTCGTTGACGTTGGGCGCTTCACAATTCCCGGAGCCAACCGACTGTTCATGAGTCTCTTTGGCTTTCTCTTAAAGAAAGAAGAGACGCGTCGCTTCAATGCGACGGTGCCGTATTTCTTTGCAAACATCGTTTTGTTCACGTACTTCACTCCTGTGGCCGCGACGATTGGCTGTGTGCTTCTCATGGTGGGGGATCCGTTCGCCGCCTATGTGGGCCTCAAGTTCGGCCGCGTACGCTTCTGGAATGGCAAGTCGCTTGAGGGACTTGCTGCCTTTGCTCTCTCCGGCACTGTCGGCTGCGTTCTCTTTCTCCTGCTTCACAGTTTCATCGCCGGGCCCAACGCTGCGCTCTCAATCTCCGGGGTGGTCTGGCTCAAGGTGATCGCAGTCATTGTTCTGACCGCGCTCGCCGCCGCTGTGGCGGAGTTCTTCTCAGGCAACGGGTTCTTTGGCCTGTTCGATGATAACCTTGTGGTGCCGCTCGCTTCTGTTCTGGGTCTTCTCTTGTTCGGTACAATCCTTGGACTTCCCACGGAGTGGGTGCTTGATCCCATG
>JACPZR010000557.1 GCA_016195395.1 Spirochaetia bacterium | reverse complement strand
GTCTGCGGCCAGCTCCACCAGACCCATTTCGTCTTCCGTGGACGGCTTCAAGCGGCGGTCGCTTCCCTGCACGGCATGGCCGGCGCGGACTTCGCCGTCACGGGCAAATCGCGTTATCCCGGGCATGTCTTCGGTGGCGTACTTGAGGCGTCTGTCATTTCCCTGTACGGCCACAAGCGCTGCGTCTTCTCCGTCCGCAGCCAGCTCTACAATACCCTTGTTCTGGGCTGTGGCATCGCGGAGACGACGGTCGCTCCACTGGATTACCACACCTTCCCGGACTTCACCGTCCATTGCCAGACGCACGATGCCGGACCGGAGGACGGATGCGTACGGCACGGCCTCCGGTTCCGACTTGCCGGATTTCTCTATAAGATCAGGCGCAGCGTAGAGTTCAATTTCAATGATCTGAGATACGTACTTCCCTTCGCGCGACTTTGCTCCCTCGTCCACGGTCAATTTGAGATAACGCACATTCGTGGGAAGAAACCGCCACCTGTACCAGGTTCCCGGCTCAGCCAAAAACCCGTTCTCCTCAAGGAGATGGTGCCAGGAAAGATCATCCTCGCTGTACGAAATCCGGAAAACCTCGGGGAAGAAAGTTTCATTGTCATTTTTTGACAGGAGGCGGATTTCACCCACACGATTGATGGATCCCAGATCCAGCTGGAGCCATTCTTCCTGCTTTTTGGAGCGGAGCATGGACGACCAGCCGTACTCCGGCCGTCCGTCTGTGAGGTTTTCTTTGACCCAGAGGCGGTCCAACTCGCTCGAAACGTCCAGCTGAACAATGCCGGAAACCATGACGCGGAATTCGCCGAACGCGGAAAAATACGCACCGGCAGCGTTGGGCTTATCTACAACGAACAAAAACTTGATGTAACGCGCCTCAATGAGCGGGAAATGCCATCGCCCGCCGTGCTGTCCCGGAACAAAGTCCGACTCGCGCAGAATCGGCTCCCATATCGTTCCATCCGCGGAAATCTCAATTCGAAACGTGCGCGGGAAGAAATCAGGATGGCTCTCATTGGCAAGGATGTGCACTGCATTGAAAGAGCGGAGAGTGTCAAAAGCTGCCGTACACGCTGTGAGTGTAGGGGTGTCGAGTTCATCGCTCCGCCAGGAGAGCACCTTGCCGGGGCCTTCTTCGCTGACGCCTGGAGCGGACCAGCTGGTAAATGTCAGGAGCTCGGGGTGGGAAATACGGATCTGTTCTTTCATGCTTACAATCCTGCCGCGCTGCGCATCGCTTCGCTGTCGGCGGGCGGGACAAACCGAATCCTCGTGGACGATTGATTCAGAATCCACTTCAGATGGTCTGAAATCTCGTCCGACACAAATATCGAGTCCGCCGTCTCAGCCAAAAAAGCATCTTCCAGCGTTCTGATACTGCCGGGCGAGACCTTCCGGGCCAGAGAGCCAATGAGTTCGGACCAAGAGATTGATTTTGGTGACGGGCCGTCGCGGTAAAGTATTTTTTCCACGTTGGCTGGAGTCACCTCGAGGCCGCTCTGCCCACAGGCATTGACCGCATTGGCCACTGCGAGCGACCCAAACCGCTTTTTCAGCGTGTCCAAAGCCGCTTCTAGATCCGCACCCGGTACGTTATTGTTTATAGATATATGGATCTGATTGTACGTGGGTTGCCCCGACACCCCACCACTGGGTGCGGAATCGCCCTGGTCGGAGGCGTCAGAGTGACCCACCCTGTGAGCCGACAGCGCCCCTCCCTGGGGTGCTTGGGTGCCCCTCTCCCAATCGAATCGGAACGTGTAGTACGTGGTGCGGCCGCCATAGCCCGGCGCCGTGGCGATCAGGCCTAGGTCGATCAGCTCTTGTCGCGCCTTGCGAATGCTTGATTTCTGCTTAAAACCAGTCAGTTTTAGGAGCCGCGCTGTGCCCGGGAACACGGCCTTGAAGTTCCGGTCGGAGTGACGCAGGAGGACCGGGTAAAGCGCGCGCGCTCCCGGGCTCATCGTGGCCCACAGGCCTGAATCAATCAGTGCTGTAACGAACTTGAAATACGGTAGGTCCTGCCCGCCCATTGGGATTTCCTCCAGCTTTTGGGCGATTTTCTGTTGACAGGTTCGTACGAGAGGTTATTATGTCGCTTACCAACATTCCCAACAGAAGCCCAATGCCCCTCGGTTGCCGCCGAGGGGCTAATTTTTATGATCGCGCCAGAAGATGCATAATCCCAGGCAGATTTCAGAGCAACGGGCTTGGGAGGTGCGAGGATTCTTTTGTGATCCACTGCACCCTTTCGGCGCCGCCCCCAACCTAGGGCCACTTTCTAATGCGACCGGCCCGGATATTATGTCTCATTAGACAAATTGTCAACCACTTTTGACGTCAGAAGCCCAAAAGTACTAAAAAAAACTTAGTATCTGTCCTGTATAACGTTCGCGACACCGGACTTTCGCGCCGGGCCTCGTCGCTGGATAACGTTACATGCCTAGCGTATGTATTTGGAAATGTACGGGCAGGCGTACGGACCGTACCCAGGCTTTTAAAGTGCTTGTACCCAGGCAGAATCTGATATGCCGATTATTTACTGAGCCTGGCAGTAAGCACTTCTATACGTGCAGCCAGCGTCTGTGCGTCCACTGTGGTCGGACATGCAATGGTGATATGCTTGCCGGACACGTGAACTTTGTAGTCGTTTTTGGCTTTGGACTTACTCCCGCCTTTGTCTGAACCAGTCCCCTGCCCTGTCCGCCCTTGGACAATGTCGCGCGCGGAGCGGACGGTTTTGACGGAGCCTTGAGTGAATGCGGCCATGAGCTCGTCGAGCACGCCCTTCTTGTGGGCTTGCACCACCTGGATGAGCATGTTCTTGTTGTCGATGCCGAGTGTCTTGCATCGCGCAAGCGTCTCCTCGGGGAGCGACGCAATGCCGAGAATCTCGGTGACATAATTGCGCGATTTGCCTACGATCTCTGCCAGCTCCGCATCGCTATAGCTCTCCTGGATTTTCAGGCGGAGAAGGGCGGCTGCTTCTTCTTCCGCGGAGAGGTTTTCGCGCTGGAGGTTCTCGATGATGGCGATGCGAAAATAATCTCTTTCCTCTCGCGAAATAATGCGACATTCGACGTCGGTCCAGCCGAGTTTCTTGACTGCATGGTAGCGGCGCTCCCCGGCGATGATCCGGTAGCCTTCCCCGTCTTTGGTCACAACAATCGGAGAGAGGAGGCCGTCTTTTTTTATGCTGTCAGCGAGTTCGTCTACACCGTAGAGG
>JACPZR010000556.1 GCA_016195395.1 Spirochaetia bacterium | reverse complement strand
GGAAGCCCATGGTGCCGATGAGCCGCGTGTGTATCCAAAATTGATAGATGAGGCTGATCTGTCCCTGTACCAGAAACACCAGCGGTGAAATGCCAAGGAACGCCATGGGCCAATAGAACACAGCGGAGAAGACCGGCTGAAAACTCCCCTGGCGCAGAGCCACGGTCAGATTGAATTCTTCACTTTGGTGGTGCGGCGCGTGCGATCCCCAGATAACGTTGATTTCGTGGCTGAATCTGTGGAACCAGTAGTAGAGGAAATCCAGGGCAAAGAAGCTGATGATCCAAGTCCAGATGGAGGTATCCGGCGCGTCGAAGAAACGGAAGTTGTTGTAGATGAAAATGTACCCCGCGAGCATCGCCACCTTGATGAAGGCGTCTACGGTAATCTGCGAAATGCCGCAGCTCAGGTCCGCAATGGAATCACTGAAGCTGTAGGTGTCGCGGCGCTTGATGCGTGAAATCAATACCTCGACGGCAATGAGAATGAAAAAAGCAGGAATGGCAAACGTAAGCAGGTCGATCCGCATGCCGTTCAGATCAGACATCCCCTTTTTGGGGTCAATTCAAATTGCCGGTGCCGGCTTCAAAGACTGTCCCTTCGCCCGAGAGCCACGCCCGGATGCCGCGTTCTTCCAAGTCTCCCGGTAAGAAAATAACCGATCCCGCGCCAAAGGCGTGATCTGTGGTCTTCCGCGGATTCCCACCCAGCGCCAGTTGAACCTTGCCCTGAAGTATGAGAATGATGAGCGGACGACCCTCGGCAAGCTTGGCGGGAGCGTCCGGTCGGATGTCGATTCTTGAGACCTCGAAGTCCGGAACGGGAACCGCATAGCGTGTGCGGCCGGTCCGGTCAGCGGTGGGCCACAGGATTCTTGGCGGGCCGGACCGGTAGTGGAGCATAGACAAGAGAGTATCGTTATCGCGGAATTTCGTGGTCAGGCCGGCGCGCACAACGTTGTCCGATGCGGCCATGCATTCAAGGATACGCCCCGACAGATACGCATGCGGTTCATTGGGGCCCAAAAACAAAGCCTGTCCCGGCTTCAGCTCCACGTAGTTCAGAAAATACGCCGAAAAGATTCCCGCATCGCTTTCGCCAAAGAGGCCGGCCAGCTGCAGGAACAGGCGGTCTTCCGGGATGGAGGGATGGACAACGAGTTTCATGTCCTGAACCAGAGCCTGGATGAAGGTATCGCCCGCGCGCATCACGCTTGAATAACGTTCTTTGAGCCATACTCTGTCATTCTGCTTCGCGGCTCCGGGGAGTTCAAAGAAAGCGGCTGCCTGCGGCGACCGGGACAAGAGCCGTTCAACGTCCGCGGGAGATTTGAAGCCGATGAGCGCGGACATGGCGTCGAGAGCCACGGCCAGCTCCGGCTTGTGATTTGGGTCAGGGTAGTGGTCAGGGTCGCGCTCGTGCAGGCGCTTCGCGAGCGCTGCGTCCGGGTGAGCCTGGATGGAAAGAGGCCGCTTGGCATCGAGAATCTTGAAAAGAAAAGGAAGGGATGTTGTGTGTCCTGCGAGCCTTGATCCCAGAAAATGGCCGGGGTCGCTTTGTACGGCAGCGTTGAGCGCGCGCCCATCTTGCAGCTGCGAGGGAAGGGACGGGTGCGCCCCCATCCAGAGTTCCGCAAACGGTCCGGAGCCCGGCTCACGTCCAGCCGCGCGCAACAGTGAGGGGATTAAACCGCGCGGGTCCGGATTTCCCCAGTCGTATGCCTGCCTGTGACACGTCAGTTCGTAGTAGAGGGGCTTGTTCATATGTTCTGCGGATGGCTGATGTCCGGGCCGATGGTGTCAGGATTCTTCTCCGGAACGCCTTTGTCTTCTGCGCCTTTAGAGTCGCGGTTTTCCAGTGAAGGTATGTTTCTCCGCTGGTCCATCTGTCGCGCCGCGCGTATCTCGAGGGCTAAAAGCGCAATGCGGACAACAAATACGATGAGCGACGCGTAGAGCAGAGTGCGCAGGAATGCATTCCGGTTCCAATGAATCCCGGTTCCGGGGATCAGCGCGCCGACGTCGGAACGGAGCGTATGCCAAATGCGGTTGAAAAAACCCACGGTCTCCTATCCTATAAAATAGGCCCGGCGTCGACTCATTTACTAATGGAAGAAGGGAAGGGAAATGAAAGTGGCACGACGGGATGCCGTGCCACCGACAGGGGAATTACTGGACGCGGATCCAGGTCTGCGTGCGGCCGGCAAACGAGAAGCCGATGAAGCCGCTGACGTTCAATTTAGCGCCGCCTTCAATGGGGGTCAGTTTGCAGCGGTAGGTTGAACCGTTTTTGGGGTCCATGATGTAGCCGCCTTTCCATTCAGCGCCGTCCTGGGACATGTCCCAAATGATCGTCATGCCTTTTACGGGTTTGTCTTTATTGGCCCCGCCGCACTTATCGCATTTTGGATCTGCGTCTTCGCCGGGTTTGACAAACAGTTGTTCAATACGACCGTACAGTTTGCCTTGGTAATCCCAGATGGCGACAATGGACTTGACTTCCCCTGTGGCATCATCAATGGTTTTCCACTTACCCACCGGGGTGTTTTGTGCGGACAGGCTGGATACAAACAAAGAATTCAGCGCTACCGCCACGAAAAGTCCGATAAGCCGGACATTGGTTTTTTTCAGCATGTGGTTCCTCCCGAAAGCTGACAGAGGTTCAAAAGCAGTTTGGCCCCGCCCGTTCAGTCAAGAAGAATCAATGTCGTTTTCACGAAAACTTAGGGCCAGATGACTCACATCCCGGATACACCAACGATCGAGACGGCGGCTCTGGCGGTGGCTCGTCACTTCCCGGAATCGCTCAAAGGAGCCGTGCCCATCCTTGGCGTTTCCGGCGGGCGCGACTCGATGCTCCTGATGTTCGTTTTTGCCCGGCTCTTTGCGGACAAATACATCCACGAACAGCCCGTTGTGTTTCATTTGGACCACCGCCTGCGGCCCGACTCCGGCGCCGATGCCGAACTCGTCCGCCGGGTCAGCGCTGACATGGATCTTCCTTTGTATCTTGAGGCCAAGGACTGCGCCGCTTTTGCAAGGCGCACAGGCCGGGGTACGAAAGATGCGGGCCGACTTCTGCGTTATCGGTGCATGGAGCGCGTGGGCCGCCAGTTTCAACGCTTCTATGCCGTGACAGCCCATCACGCGGACGACTATGTAGAAAGCCTGCTTCTCCATCTGTGCCGGGGCGGCGGACCGGGGTCTCTAGGTACGATGGGACTTGTGAGTCGTCTCCAAAACATGCTCGTGTTCCGACCCTTCATGCCGTTCACGCGCGACTATATATCAGATGTTGTGGCCGGC
>JACPZR010000586.1 GCA_016195395.1 Spirochaetia bacterium | reverse complement strand
GCCGGATCATTGTGCAGCAGGGCCTTCGAATGGCCCGGATGGAACAGGAAGTGCCCGAAGGTGTCACGGGTACGGTGGCCGACGTGGTTTCCGGTGCTGCCGGCGCTGCGTCGGGCAGTCATCACGTAGAGGAACACTTGGTGAAAGGACTTCTTTCGCGGCTGGGGCTGGACGGACAGGCAGAATTTGACAGTCTTTCCGGCGGCTCCAAGCGCAGGGTTCTTTTGGCGCGCGCGTTGGCTGTGGAGCCGGACCTGCTTCTTTTGGACGAACCCACGAACCACTTGGACATCGAAGCGATCGGTTGGCTGGAGCAGACCCTTCTGTACTTCCCCGGCGCGCTTGTCTTTGTCACGCACGACCGGATGCTCATCCAGCAGATCGCCACACAGATCGTAGACATTGATCGCGGCAAACTGACCAGCTGGTCGGGCGACTACCGCACGTATTTGGAGAAGAAAGAAGCGTCGCTTGAGGTGGAAGCCGCGGAAAACGCCAAGTTTGACAAGAAGCTGGCTGCGGAAGAGGTCTGGATCCGCCAGGGCATCAAAGCCCGGAGAACCCGGAATGAAGGCCGTGTCCGTGCGTTGAAAGATCTGCGCAGGGAGCGGTCGCAGAGGAGGGAAGTCCAAGGTGCAGCTAAAATGGACGTCCAAGCGGCGGAAAAAAGCGGGCGACTGGTTGTGGATTTAAATAACGTTTCATACAGCTGGGGGAGCCAGCCTGTGATCCGCGGGTTTACAGCATCCGTGATGCGCGGAGACCGGATCGGAATCATGGGCCCAAATGGATCCGGCAAGACAACGTTGATCCGGCTCCTTCTGGGAGAGCTGCAGCCGGCAGGCGGAACCGTGCGCCTGGGCACCAATATCCAGGCAGCGTACTTGGACCAGCACCGCGGACAGTTGGACGACAACAAAACCCTGCAGGAAAACGTTGCGGACGGCGCCGAATTCGTCTCGATTAACGGAGAGCGGCGCCACACCATCGGGTACCTTCAGGATTTTCTTTTCTCGCCGGTGCAGGCGCGCAGTCCGGTGAAGTCGCTTTCGGGGGGAGAACGGAACAGACTCCTCTTGGCCAAGCTTTTGACGCGGCCGTCCAACGTGCTTGTTTTGGACGAACCCACAAACGACCTTGATATTGAAACACTGGACCTCTTGGAAGAGCTGCTTCTGGACTATCCCGGGACGATTCTTGTGGTCAGTCACGACCGCGCCTTTCTGAATAACGTCGTCACCAGCACCTTTGTGTTTGAGGGGGCGGCGCGCGTTGTTGAGTACGTGGGAGGGTACGACGACTGGGTGCGACAGAAGAAATCCGCCGCGGCTTCCGGCGCCACCCAAGATGCGTCGGCAGGATCGAATGCGGGGGGCGCCGGTGAAGGAAAAAGCAGCGCCGCACGTCAGACAAAAAGAAAGCTGAGTTTCAAAGAGAAGAAAGAACTGGAAGAGATGCCCAAACGGATTGAAGCCATGGAGGCGGAGAAGTCGGAACTTTTGGCATCATTGGCAGACCCGCTCCTTTACCGCGAAAAAGGCGGCCAAGTTCCGGCCATTAAGGCCAGACTGGAGGAGCTGGAGAATGTGCTGCCGGAGGCCTACACGCGCTGGGAAGAACTGGAGGCGTTGAAAGACGTCTGATTGCACTAACCGCCGGGCGCTGGTGCGCGCTCAGGCGGCGCTCAGCTGTTCCGAAACCTTCATCACCCACGACGTGTAGAAGTTGGCCAATGACCTCAGGAGAAAAAGGTCCGACCCAAAGATGTCAGAGATTTCTTCCGACGTGGTCCGAAGCGACTGAATCGCTCTCACGTAGAGCGTCCTGAACTGTGAAAACTCGCTGTCATACGGAATGTAGCGTGCGATACGCACCATCTGGTCCGCTTCAAAACCGTACTCCCGGATCCATTCCACAATCAGCGTATCACATCTGTATTTCTTGGCCAGGAGATTCTGTGCGATGATATTGCGGAACATGGCGTCCAGAGAAAACAAAGTCACACTGGTTTGGCTGACAGCCACTTCCTGTATGAGCGCGTCCCTGCGGTCGATGGCTGTCTTGAGATTTTGGATGCTGTTGATTTTGGAATTGAGAACGTTATACGCACGCAGGTGGGAGACGAGACTCTCTTTATCCACGACGGTGAACGTGCCGGGGTCCTGGCCTTTCATGCTCCGGATGGTGGCTTCCGCCTCGGCCTGACTTTTGTTCATGCTCAGGAGCTCAATCGTGTGAAATAGGATATCGATCGAGAACTGATCACGGCGGCAGCTGCGCGTTGTGATTTCTCTTTGGAAGGCGATGGCCACGCGGTTGCAGAACATTTCCGCTTCGTGGATGCCGTGACGACCGCAGAGATTGAGCAGGCTCAGGATCCCTTTCCCGTCCAGCTGGCTGTTCCGGCTGGTGAGCTCCCCTTGCAGTCTCGCGTATGCCCGGAGAAACGGCTCGCGGAACACGCGCACCAATCCGTTCTGTGCCTCAGGCTGGCGCATGATGACGCGCCACAAGAGAAGCGCACGCTCCTGAGTTTCCTTGACCGGTGAGACGGCTTCCAAACGGTCCGGATACTGAAATGCTGACCGGACCGGCTTCTGTTCTTGACCCATTTCCCCTTTCCAGTGGTCCATGACCCGATCGTTCCGGCGTATGTAAGCGTTTTTCTTGCCGAATCCAATGCGCGGGGTCGTACGACCTGTGACTAGTCAGTTTGCACTAGACCAGCCGATTTGCAAGGAAAAAAAGAAGAGTTCTAAACCAGAGGAGGCGGCGCAGACTGCGGGACGGTTACCCGCGCGGGAGCACAGTTATTCCAGAGGGATAACGGAGAGCGTGGCCCGATTGACAGTACATGTGGAACCCACCATCCGTCGGTACTGGATCTGCACAGGCACGGCGGTGCCCGAGGGTATACTCTCAATGGTTACAAGGCTTGATTCCATTGTCTGGTTGGAATTCGAAGAGATCAGGTATGCCTCGGCCACCTGCGTTCCATTCACAAAGAGCACAAAATCACAGGCACCGCCGGCGCCGGTGTTGAAGGCATAGTTGGCCGAAAAGGAAATGAGGGAGCGGGCAGCCGCGGTATTCGTGACCGGCACATTCAGGAGCGGGGCTAACGTACCTGATGAATCGCTCACTCCGGCCGAAAGCACTGCCTTACCGTAGCTCGATGTAGGTGGTGTCCGAAACGCGAGCAGGTTGAGTGTATTGTCGTATGTCGATTTTGTGAAGATGCTGTTGCCTGCAGCCGATCCGTAGTATGCGGTCGTGGTGCTCACCGCGCCGGCGGTGAGATTTGTCAATGTATACAATCCAATGCTGACGGCGCCGTCATCCCCCATTGTCCAGTCCTCAGTCGTAAGCGGATCCATGCGGAGATTGGTTCCGGTCCCTTGAAGGCCCGCAAGGCTCAGATTCTGCCACAGGATAACGTCACGCGATGCGGTGTATGCCGCGCTCATATTTGTACCGCTTACGATGGGAGTGAAGGGACCGGATATCGGAAGCGACGTTGACCCCGATGGAAGAATGAAACCTGCACGACCGTCGTACCAAGGGCTCGTTTGGAGACCAGTGGCTGTGATGATGGTCGGGTATGCGCCGGCGATCATCGGAGTGTTCAGAAGATTCACACACCAACGAAGTTCAAGACTGTGCGTCCCCCAGCCCAGCGGAATTACAAAGGCCGTGGTCAGAGCCGAAAGTTGGCCCCAACATCTTGCGTTCATGAAGGTGTGCCGTTTATTGCCGTCGACGTAGAGGCGGAGTTCCCCGTCGTTCTGGCCGTTGCAGGTTCCCATCTGTAGGTTGGTGTTGGCCGTGATGAGAACGTCATCCGCCAAAGCATTTACGTTGAATGTAAAAGGACCGATTCCTGTGGGCATGTCCCCCGCGGAGCACTGGGCGTTGGTGCCTGTGATGTCAGCTCCCGTGTAAGAGAAGCGCGCGGAATTGAGGCCATGCGCTCTGGCCAGAAAAAGCGCGGGCTGGCATGCTGCGTCCGTGGATGTGCATTCCGTCCGGACCCAGAGGCATTGCTGCAGTGCGGGTAGACAGAGGGCCATAGTGAAGGCCCTGATCCACACCGTGCGGAGTTGCATCACAGTATTGCCTAGTGCGTTCACTATTTGACAAGCACAAATTGCTCATCATTGATATCTCGCGGCATCGCTTGTACCGCAGGGTAGCATGCGGTGCCGAACGTACAGGCTAGCCCCGCAACGGGGGGGCGTTGTCCGTTAGGAGCTGTAGGGATTTTCAGGAGTCGGTCCGGTTCGCCCGGTTTCTCCTGGGCCGCCGGGAACAGCAACTGTGCCCTGGGCCGACGGGTTGGCCGTGGCATCATCAATGATCCGGTTCATTTCGTCCTGCTGGACAGCACTTGTTACGTAATACGTAAGAAATCCAGTGAGGAGCGCGGAGACATCGAGGATCAGCGCGAGCACCGCCGTGTCGCTTGGTTTCATGCCGCGGTTTCTCTGAATCTCCGTCAGCTCAAGCGAGATCTGGTAGTCCACGTAGATGCCCCAGATTCCACACGTCACAATGACCAAGAGAAGGTCCATCCCGTAGGAATTGCGCGTGGGGGTGCGGCCGCCGAGCGTGGTGAGCTCCTGGTACATTTTGTAATACCAAAAGAACATGTAAATTCCGCACGTTACCAGTGAGAGGATCATGACGGACGGCGGTGTGCGTTTTTCCAGTGGGTAACCCTGCATGCGGGGAGTGTCTGTGCCGCTGGCCGGGAGGGCAACAAGAAAGCTCTCAATTAGCAAATCTGGCGGCTGCATTAGGGGGCCTTTTCGCTTGAATTTCCTGGGCAGAACCTGGGCGATGTCCTATGACCGCTGTGCGCGAAAAAGAACACCCGGCGCCGGGTTCTGCGGGCG
>JACPZR010000585.1 GCA_016195395.1 Spirochaetia bacterium | reverse complement strand
GGGGCCGCGCATCCTACCACAAATAACGCTCCAAAGACGGCGGCAGTGACGTAGTGTGAATTCATGAACACCTCGAACGCCAGGGACGCAATGTAAACGCACCGATGGAAGCGCAATTCATAGTGGAGGTGTCCGCAATTGTGTCGTTCTTTCCTTTATTGTGAATTGGGTTCCTCTTTTGTACGGGCACAATCTGTATCTGGTTGACGCGGCGGTTTTTTGTTCAGTGCCTGGCCCATGCCTCAACCATTCCTTGTTACATTTCGTATAACGTTCTCCTGCGCGGCCCTTCTTCTGGCTGCAGACTGCGCACGCACTGATTTTAACGAAGAGGAATTGAAACGATTTGAGGCTGCGCAAGGGCTCTTTCGTGATCACAAATTTGAGGACGCATCGGCTGCGGCAAAGGCGCTGTGGGAAAGCCGCCCAGGCAACGTCGAGGCCGGCGTACTCTACGCCAAAAGTCGCTTCTATGTCCGTGATTTCCCAGGAGCCGAGAGTATTCTGCGGACATCGCTCAAAAAAGACGAATCGAATCCGTACCTGCTTATGTGGCTCGGCCGCACGCTCCTTGCACAGGGTGGACGGTGCGCGGAAGCCTCGCAGATCTTTCAAAGCATACTGAAGCGGGACCCTGAGAACTACATGGCGCACTATCACATGGGAATTTGTTTGGAAGAGGATCGGAAGCTGAAGCTGGCGCTCGGGTCGTACACCCAGGCGCTCGCTGTGGAATACGAGGTTTCCAAGGTCCACGTCCATATGGCCCGCATGTTCTCCGCGTTGGGCATGCACGATCGCGCCGAAAAGCACGCCGCCCGGGTGCGGACGCTCGCAGTCAATGAGTCGGATGTGGCAGCGGTTCAAGGGCTCAAAGACGGCCATCGCTCTCCTGCTGTTGTTCCGCAGAAAGAGCGCAAGGGACCCAAATGAAGCGACGAGCCTTTCTTCTTATATCTGTAGGGTTGCTCTGTATCCCAAGCGTTGTCCGCGCAGCACGCATGGGTCTTCTGGAAGCGGAGCGCGTGGCCCTCGAGAACAGTCCGGACCTCCGACTCCTCCGATTAGAAACCGCCGCCTTATCGGAGGCGCAGTCCGCGAGGATCCGGGATTTCTTTCCACAAGTTTCTGTATCTTACCGACAGAACCGCGTTGTGGCCCTCCGGGATTATGACAACGGCCAATATTCCACGCAGATTCAGATTTCCCAGCCCGTCTATGATGGTGGCCGCTCGTCGCTGGCGTATGAACTCGCCGGATACGACGTGCGCCTCGCGCGCGAACGGGCAAGGAAGCTCCGGGGGAGCCTGCGCCTGCAGGTCCGCAAGGCGTTCTTCAAAGTCCAACAAACATCTGTTCAAGTCTCTGTTTCCGAAGCGTCGCTCGAAAGTGCGTCGGCCTTACTACAGAAATCCCGCGTAGAAAGGACACGCGGCCTAGCGACAGAGCTCGACCTCCGTGAGATCGACAATGAGCAGAAGCGACGTTATGCGCAACTCAAGAAAGACCAGGCTGC
>JACPZR010000584.1 GCA_016195395.1 Spirochaetia bacterium | reverse complement strand
GGCGCTGGCCACGATGATGTCCGTAGCCGCGGAACGCCCGCTGAAAGTCTCACCGTTGTCGTCAATACGGATGGTAACTTCGCCCTGCGCATCGATCCCTTCCGTGACGCTCTTTACACTGAACTCAGTGAGTTCCGGAGCAAGACCGGTAATGCGGTTGACAGCTTTGTAGATGGCGTCCACGGGCCCGGTGCCCACTGCAACGTCCGTCTTGGAATTTCCTTCTCCGTCGCGCAGACGAATGGTGGCGGTGGGCGCCAGCGGATCCCCGGCGGTCACCTGCACCAATTCCAGATGCCACACTTCTGTCTCCGTCTCTGACAGGTTCTCCGCCATAATGGCAATGAGATCGCGGTCGTCGATGCGGGCCTTTTTGTCCGCCAGCTCCTTGAAGGTACTGAAGGCTTTGGAGAGGTCCGCTTCCGAAAGGTCGTATCCCAGGTCTTTCATGCGGGCACGGAACGCGTGGCGGCCGGACAACTTGCCAAGCACCAGCTGCGTTCCCATGGGGATTCCAATTTCCACAGGGTCCATGATCTCCCAAGTTTCGCGGAGCTTAAGAATTCCATCCTGGTGAATGCCGGAGCCGTGACGGAAAGCATTCTTTCCCACCACAGCTTTATTCCACTGAATCGGCATGCCGGAGCGATTTTCCACGAGCTTGCTCGATCTGTAGATCTCACCCACATTGATATTGGTAAAGAAATTCAGGAAGTCCTTCCGTGTGCGGATGGCCATCACCACTTCTTCAAGCGACGTGTTGCCCGCGCGTTCCCCGATCCCGTTGATCGTGCATTCAATCTGGCGGGCGCCGTTCTGGATGGCGGATAACGTGTTCGCGCTCGAAAGCCCAAGATCGTTCTGGCCGTGGAAACTCAGCCGCGCTTTGTGCACGTTAGGCACGTTCTCAAGAACAGCCTTAAAGATGGAGCCCAGTTCTTCCGGAATCGCATAACCCACAGAGTCGGGAATATTGATCGTGGTGGCTCCGGCCGCAATGGCGCGTTCAATGATGCTGTAAAGGAACTGCCGGTCCGACCGCGTTGCATCCATGGGGCTGAACTCAACGTTACTCGTGTATTTAGCCGCATGCCGCACCATCGCTTCCGTCTGTGCCAGAACCTGGTCACGGTCCTTGTGGAGCTGGTGAGCCATCTGGATATCGCTGGAGTTAATAAACACGTGGATACGCGGGTCCGACGCTTCTTTCAGGGATTCCCAAGCTATGTCAATATCTGACGGCACCGCGCGCGCCAGGGCGCAGATGGTGACGTTCTTCACTTCACGGGAGACGGCCCGCACGGCTTCCGAGTCCCCGGGAGAGGCGCAGGGGAATCCGGCTTCAATGACGTCGACCCCCAGCTTTTCCAGCTGACGGGCAATCTCAATCTTATCGTGGACAGAAAAGGCCACGCCGGCGGACTGCTCACCGTCCCGCAGAGTAGTATCAAACACATAAATTCGTTCGCTCATAGTACACCTGGTCGAATCGTCGACTTTGCCAAGGTACGACGCACCCTTGTTCTGGTCAAATAACTTGGGGCGGGCAGCCCCGGCCTGCGCTTTATCATCTTTTGCGGCCCGGCAATCTGCTTTGACAACGGGCTGGCTCGTGCCTAAATACCCTGTGCTCCTCTTGGCCTTCAGAAACATTCTCCGGACCCCGCGCCGGACTCTGGTGACCCTGTTTCTCATCGTATCGGGGACGTTTCTCGTCAGCGCCATGCGGTTTCTCTCCGAGGGGCTTCAGTTCGACATGATCTCCCACGCTGTACAGCTGGACTCGGGGCTCCTTGAGATCACGGCCTACGGCTGGAATGAGCACAGGAGCCTTTCGCGCGCGCTTGAGACAACCCCGGGATTCCTCGAACGCGTCAAAGTGGAAGGCGTGCGCGCCGTATCCCCGCGCATCCGATCAGGGGCTGTCATGAATGCCGGCGAGCGGACACGCTTTGTTTCTGTTTTCGCAGCCGACCCCGCGAGCGAAAGAGAAATCACCACCCTGCACAAGTTCATCACGGCGGGCGGACCCGCATTCGATGCGGAGATCCCCGGCGCGCTCATCGGTTACAAGCTCGCGCGGACTATGGACTTGAAGCCAGCCTCGCGTTTCTATCTGATCACTACCCAGTTCGACGGTTCTGTGGGCGCGGTCGAGGCGCAGGTTTCGGGAATATTCCGCGCGGACCAGACACAGCTGGACACAGCCCGCGTGATGCTCGCCCTTGCAACGGGAGAGAAACTCTTTGGCACCAACATGACGGATGATTCCGGCACGGCGGCGAAACGTTACTTTACATCTGTTGCTCTGGGAGTGGAAGACCAGGTCATGTCAGCGCAGGTCCGGGAACGGCTGCAGGCGATACTGCCTCCGCCAAAGGACCTGTCCGGTGCGCGTCCCGGAGAATCGAAAATCTACGATCCGGTGGTGCTCGACTGGGAACAGCTGAATCCGGAAGTGAAGGAGATTCTCAAAATCGCCGGCGCCAAGCTGGCCGTATTTCTTTTCTTTTTCGCTGTTTCGATTTCATTCGGCGTTTTGAATACGCTCCAGATGTCCATCCAGGAGCGGTTAAAAGAACTGGGCGTCATGCTTGCGATCGGCACAACGCCCCAGGATCTCCGCCGGATGATCCTTTATGAAGTAGCCCTGCTTGTCATTCCCGGCGTGTGCGTGGGCATTGCAGGATCAACGTTATTGGCGCTGTACCTGCACGGGAACCCTATAGATCTCACAGGCACCACGTTTGGAAAACTCTATGAAAGCATGCAGATTCCGCCCAGGTTTAAACCGATTTTGGACATGGGTAAACAGGTGCAGCTTGCGCTCGCTCTGACGCTCCCTGCATTCTTTATGGGCTGGGCCGCGTCACGCCGGCTCTTCCAGTTGAATCCGGTTACTCTGATCAACACGTTGTGAGAGAACTTTGGGCAGACTGATCGACAAACTGCAGCTCCTGGTTACGATGGCGTCGAGAGACGTTATACGCAGGAAGCGGCGCGCGCTCGTGGTTGCCGCGACCGGCGCCGTTGCGATGATCTGCGTAGTGGTCAGCCAGGGCTTTATCAACGGAATGTTTGAATCCATGGTAGTTGTGGCCATTGAAACAGGGCTGGGCCACGCGCAGATCCGACCGTCCGGCTATTTGGACTCGCGCCAGACCGGTCTCCGGCTGCCTAGCCCGGCCCGGCTGGAGTCGCTCTTTGCCGCAAGTCTTCCCGCAGGCACACGTTATGCACCCCGAATGGAACGCGATGCGATGGTGAGGCTGGGCGGAGAAACCAAGGGCGTGATCCTCGTGGGGATCGAGCCCGAAAAAGAAGCAGGGGTGAGCGGCATACCCGGCTGGATCATAGAAGGCACGTCCCTTCCCGCCTCCGCGGACCCGTCGAAAATACCCTTGTGCCTTGTGGGAAAGAAACTGGCGGACGACTTTGAAGCCGCCACGGGCGACTATGTTGTGGTGTCTACGGGCGGGTCGGGTGGAACAGCGGTGTCATTTCGGTGCGCCATACACGGGATCTTCCGCTCCCCGGCCGCCTCTCTTGACGAGCGCATGGTGCTGATGAGGCGCGCGGACTTCTCACGGCTGCGGAACGAAGGCGATGAAACTGAGGTGAGCTACTTTGTCTTTCACGGACCGGACATGACGCAGGCCGGTAAAATCAAAGCGGCCCTGTCGGCAGCACTTCGCGGGGAACCAGGGCTTGAAACGGCCACCTATCAGGAAATGGAGCCGAGCCTCGCAGAATTCTTCCAACTCTACGATCAGATCACGATTCTCTTCTACTTCTTCATCATGGTGGGCTTTGGCATTGTGTTGTTTGAATCGGTGACCATGTCCATCTTTGAACGGATGCATGAGATCGGAATGATGCATGCGATCGGCACCAGCCCGTCGCTTCTGTTTTGGCAGGTCATGTTTGAAACATTCTTTGTGACGCTCGCCGGAGTGATTGGCGGACAGATTCTGGGGATGATCGTTGTAGGCGTGTTCCATTGGGTGGGCTTGGATCTGAGCGGCATCCAGATCAGCAACACTGCCGGGGCGGGCATCATCCGGCCTTTCCTGAAAGTCCAGGATTTCTTTGTAGGGATGAGCGTGGCCGCCATTGTCAGCTTTGTATCCGGCATTTACCCGGCCCTCCGCGCCGTGCGCGTTTCGCCCGTGCGGGCCATCTACAACCGATGAGCGTCTGTTCTCCTGATAATTTTCACATCGTCTGCAGCACCGGGCAATGAAACTTGCGTTGCGATTCTTCTTTGGTGAATTTCTTTGAGTCATGCGTAGTGCCACCGTCATTTTTTCCTTGATAGCAATCGGCGCGGGCGCCGCCTGCATTCGCATGCCGGCAACATTTTCCCGCGAGGTTCAGGCGCTGGGACTGGCCGGGGCTCCGGCCGCACGGCCCGCGATCACGGAAAACGATCTTCTTTCACTGCCTGCCCCTGCACAACGTTATCTGCGTTTCATGGGAGGGGTGGGACAAGAGAGAGACGTGTCGTTTCGCAGTCACTTCCGCGGGCGCTTCCGTTCCAGCGCTGACGCGCCGTGGAAAGACTTGGACGCCCTCCAGTTCACGAATGGTCCACACGACATTGCGCGCCTCTTCTACATGGTCCTTCCATTCTATGGGGTGCCAGTGCTGGGACGTGATACCTATGCACACGGAAAGGGACGCCTCCTTGTCCGCGTTCTGGACAGCGTCACGGTCCAGGACGGACAAGGGATGGAGTTTGATCTTGGGGAACTGGTTACTTGGTTGAACGATGCGGTGCTCCTGTGTCCTTCGATGCTTCTTACGCCTTCTGTCACCTGGCAGGCCGTAGACACGAACTCCTTTGAAGTAGCGTTATCCGACAAGGGAAACACAGTAACCGCGCGCGTGCTTGTGGATGAAAGGGGCGCGGTTCAGGATTTCCGTACAAACGACCGATGGATGGCCCCGCCCGGCCAAGAACCAAAGAGGACAATGTGGAGCACCCCCGTTACGGGCTGGACGAGAATGAATGGCCGCATGCTGCCGGCACAGGGTCAGGCTGTCTGGAAACTTCCTGACGGCGACCTGCCCTACGCCGAATTCCGCATTCAACCGGGGGACATCGTTTTCAACGCGGCTCCCGGCAGTCTCCCCTGACGGCCGGTCTCCCAGCTCACGCATGAGGACGAAATCCGGCGCGGACAGCGCAGCGAGACAGTTACTTTACTACGACGAAAACGCCAAGTGCGATCAAGCCCAGACCAGCAAGCTTCTTGATCGAAACGGGGTCAACGGGCGAACCCAGCCAGCCAAAGTGGGAAAGGATCAACCCCATCAGCACCTGCCCCGTCACAAGGAAAAGAAAACCGTACGCCGCTCCGCCCACCTTGTCAGGAATTAAAAACGTTACCGCAAACACGAGGGAAGCCCCCATTGCGCCCGCCAGAAAAAGCGGTTTAGGCGCCATACTCACAAAATCCAAGGGCGAGCCCGGCTGGAGAATGAAATAATAGGCGACGGCCACTAAAGCGCCGATCAACCAGAAAAAGACGTTGGCCGCGGCGGCGGCCCGCACGTCGGTTCCTGCAGCCGATTTGAAAGCGCCTCCCAAACGCCCGTTCATTGCCAGATGAAGACTGATGAACATTCCAACAACGATTGTCAGGGCAATGTAAAGCGACTTGGTCATAACGTCAGGCGTCAGAGCAGCGGTGTAGAAACGCAAGCGGAATCCCGACCGCCTAAAGTCATGCGTCGGTTAGTTCAATTTCGCGGTGCTCCGGGCTCTGATCTCCCTGGCGCGCCGGGCCTCTTCTTCCAGTCGCGGAAACGGGGGAATGTCATCATCCCACTCAATGAGCACAGGGACGTCCGGGAAAAGTGATGATGCCGTGCCGAACAAGTCCCAGACGTCCTCGTGAACGGGGCGACTATGCGTATCAAAGAGAAAGGCCCCGCGGTCGGTGAACCCCGCCAGATGCATCTGCTTGACGTGTGTCACGGGAATGGAGCGGATGAACACCTCGGCGTCGAAGCCGTGATTCTTTGCGCTGACATAGACGTTATTCACGTCCAGAAGAATGCCGCACCCTGATTGATCTGCAACGCGGGCAAGGAATTCCCATTCCGTCATGGTCGAATGTCTATAAGTCAGATAGCTTGATACGTTCTCAAGGATCAGCTGTCGTCCCAGGGCTTCCTGCGCTCGTTCTATGTTTTGAACGACGCGGGTCAGCGCTTCATCCGTGAACGGGAGAGGCAAAAGATCGTGAAGCTGCGGAGGTCCTATGTGCGTCCAGCACAGGTGGTCCGACACAATAAAGGGATCAATCCGGTCAACTAACGTTTTCCAGCGCCGCAGATATAGATCGTCCGGATGCTCCGCTCCAATCGAAAGCGAGACTCCGTGGAGAGCCACCGGATAGTCGCGGCGGATGAATTCCAGAATCGCCAGGGGACGACCTTCTGTATCCATGTAGTTTTCGGAAATTGCCTCAAACCAATCCACTGTGGTTTTTGGCCGCTCCAGCAGGTAGGGATAGTGCTGGGCGCGCAGGCCCACACCCACTCCGATCACAGGGGTTGTCTTGGATGATGGATTCACGTGCGCGGCCAACATGCCAGCCTATTCCGGGGGGGCAAGCATCTCCTCCGGGCGGACCAGACGATCGAACTCATCTGCCGAAAGGATTCCAAGACTGACCGCAGCCTCACGGAGGGTGGTCCCGCTGGCGTGGGCATGCTTGGCGATCTTGGCCGCTTTGTCGTATCCAATGTGGGGGTTCAGAGCGGTGACGAGCATCAGCGAGTCGGACAGATGCTTTTGAATGTTCGCGTGAATCGGTTCAATCCCCACAGCACAGTGGTCGTTGAAACTTGTGCATACGTCGGCCAGGAGACGGATGGAATTCAGCACGTTAAAAATGATGAGCGGTTTGAAGACATTGAGTTCAAAGTTCCCGGACGCGCCCCCGATATTCACAGCAACGTCATTCCCCATCACCTGTGCCGCAACCATGGTCATCGCTTCACTCTGCGTGGGATTCACCTTCCCCGGCATGATGGAAGATCCGGGTTCGTTGTCAGGGATTGAGAGTTCCCCCAGGCCCGAGCGCGGACCGCTGGCCAGCCATCGAACATCGTTCGCGATCTTCATGCAGTCCGTGGCAAGTGTCTTGAGGGCGCCGCTCGTTTCCACGAGCGCACCGTGCGATGCCAAGGCTTGGAACTTGTTTGGCGCCGACACAAACGGAAGCCCGGTAAGTTCCGCAATCTTCTCCGCGGCGAGTACGGCAAATCGAGGATGCGTATTGAGGCCGGTGCCGACGGCCGTCCCTCCGATGGCAAGCTCCAAGAGTCCCGGCAGGCTTCTCTTCAGTCTGTCCATATCCGCCGACAGCTGCGCCGCATAACCGGAAAATTCCTGCCCCAACGTGAGAGGCGTGGCGTCCATCAGATGCGTCCGGCCGATCTTGATAACGTTCTGAAATGCCCGGGCCTTGCCTGCGAGCGTATTCTGAAGACGCGCAAGAGCCGGAAGAAGCGCATGCGTCAGCTGCTCGGCGGCCGCAATGTGCATGGCAGTGGGAAAGGTGTCATTAGAACTCTGCGCTTTATTAACGTCATCGTTGGGGTGCACAGGCGTCTTGGAACCCAGGATACCCCCCGTCATCTCAATCGCGCGGTTCGCGATCACTTCGTTGGCGTTCATATTGGTCTGTGTCCCGCTACCAGTCTGCCAGATGACGAGCGGAAAATGAGCGTCGAGGGCGCCGGCAATCACTTCATCAGCGGCGGCGGTGATCAGTCGCCCCTTGTCCGGCGTCAGAAGCCCCAGCTCAACGTTCACGAGCGCGGCCGCTTTTTTTAAAATCCCCAGCGCCCGGATGATCTCGCGTGGAAACTTGTCTGTGCCGATTCTGAAGTTTTGGAGCGACCTCTGTGTCTGCGCCCCCCAGTATTTGTCCTGCGGCACTTGGACCGTGCCCATTGAATCTTCTTCCGTACGCATTCCGTGCATACATACAAAGATATCAACTGCGCTGGATCGTCAAGAGCGAGAGATCGTCCACCAGTTCGTCATCTTCCGTGAAGGCGATGATTTCGGCGTACACGGCTTCATTGAGCGCAGTCAGCGCATCCCTGCTCCCGGGCACCAAGGCCGCATTTTTCCAGATTTCACCAAGACCGTTGATACCCAGGTGACGGCCCGGCGGGCTGACCGCCTCGGAGGCGCCGTCAGTAAAGAGAAGCATGAGATCGCCGGAACCCAGAGTGAGTTCAGCCTGCGGAATGGGGGATGCGCTCCGGAGCGGTTCGAGCCCCAGCCACGGCCCGGGGGTCTGGTGCACTTCCACATCAGTGCGACCGCTGCGCAGAATCAATATGGGCAGGTGCGCGCCCGCGTACACGGCCGATCCATTCTCTCCGCACCGAATCAGGCAGAACGTCATGAAGTTCCGTTGACGGAGCGGAGAGACCCCTTCGTAGAAAGCGTTGTTCACTTCAAAGACAATATCCCGCGGCTCCGCGGTGGGCGCATATGCGAGAGCGCGCCGCAACAGTGTCCGCGCCTGCAATGCCAGCATTCCGGCCTGCAGCCCATGCCCCGTTACATCGCCAATGGCAAACCAGTCGTATCCGCCGGCCGGGATGTGATCGAAATAGTCCCCGCCCACACGCATGGCTGTGCGCATAAAACCGCTGAACGCCCACGGTCCGGAATGGCGCGGCGGCGGGAGCAGTTCCATCTGAATATTTCTGGCGAGCTCCATGTCCTGCGCCTGGTCTGCGCGCGCGGCACGCAGGCGCGACTCGATCTCGTCTCTGACCTTGCTGTACCCTTCACTCAGAAGCCAGACACCCACGCCCGCAAATGTCAGATGCACATAAAAACGGAAGTGGGCTGAGAAGTTGAGAACATCGGCCGTCGAGAAGCCTCCCTGGATAACGTCTACAAGGCCAAGCGCCGCCACTTGAAAGAAAAGTGAAACAAGGCTGATCCAGCG
>JACPZR010000583.1 GCA_016195395.1 Spirochaetia bacterium | reverse complement strand
GGACGCGTACGCGGCATCGCGCTATGCCATCGAGCGCGTCAAGGCGATTCTGCCGGTGTGGAAGAAAGAGTTTGCAAGCGATACGGATTATTGGGTGGAGGGTCCGGTTGCCGGCGAAATGCCGGCGGAGAAGGCGGAAGCGATTGTGCGAAAAGCGGAAGAGGATGCGAGTGCGCGAGCATTGGAACGAACGGTCGAATGAGCGCACAGTCTGCGTGAACCAACTCGTGGGTAGAGTTGCGTAGGCAAAGAACGTCGTCATTTCAAAAGATGTTGCCCGCAAGTGTCCAAAATCAGGGTGCACGCGCGTCATACAGTGTCGGATAAGTTGACCGACATAATCCAACAAAGGAGGCAACATGCCCAAGCAAAAGTATCTATGTATCCAACGAGGCGAGCCGGGGAAAGGCGAGCAACCATCTCCCGCCCAAATGCAGGAGATGTACGCCAAATTCAACGCATGGAAAGAAAAGTTCCAGGAAAATATCGTCGACATGGGAGGGAAACTGGGGGGTGGAAAAGTCGTCACCTCAGAAGGTGCAACAGACGGGCCTTTCGTGGAAGCCAAAGAGGTGGTCGGCGGCTACATGATCGTCTCGGCGGAAAGTTTGGAAGAGGCGATGGAGGTAGCTCGTCAGTGCCCCGGAGTGGTGAGGCCCGGGTCAAGCGTTGAAGTCAGAGAGATCAACACTCCTTGACCACACCCAAACTGGTTGAGCACTTTTTCCGGCATGAATACGGCCGGCTCGTGGCTATCCTGTCGTGCCGAGTAGGAGTGCAATATATCGAGGCAGTTGAGGACGCTGTTCAGTCCGCCTTGATGACCGCACTCGAGTCCTGGAAGATTGCGGGAGCGCCGGACAATCCATCGGCTTGGCTCTATCGGGTGGCGCACAACCGCCTTATGGGAGAACTGCGGCAACAAACGAGCCGCCGTCGCATCTTGGAACAAAACGCAAAAGAAGACATCGGCACCCCGGAAAACGACCCTGAAATTTTCCTGCCGGGTGAGGTGCGAGATGACCTGTTACGGATGCTGTTTGTTTGTTGCGACGAGTCGATCCCAGCGGAATCACAGCTGGTGTTGGCTCTGAAGACCGTTTGCGGCTTCAGTATTCGGGAGATCGCGCTTCGGTTGTTTACGAGCGAAGCCAATGTATACAAACGCCTCGGTCGAGCCCGCAGCCGTTTGCGGAAACTTCCACCTCACGCCGAAGAGGTTACGAGCGAACAATATTCCTCGCGACTTGCGGCTGTAAACAAAATACTGTACCTTCTCTTCACAGAGGGCTACCTTTCTTCCCACACGGAGCAAGCTATTCGCAGAGAGCTTTGCGATGAAGCGAT
>JACPZR010000036.1 GCA_016195395.1 Spirochaetia bacterium | reverse complement strand
TGTGTCGCGGGCTGCGCCGTAAGCAAAAATCACGCGGTCAGGTCCGGAGAGTCTCCCGAAGTCCCCGCCCTTGTATTTTCCCCCACACAAAAGCATGATGCGACGGCCGGGAAAGCCGACGACCGCTGCCGCGACGGCCTGCACCGTTGTGGCCTTGGAGTCGTTTACGAATTCGATGATGCCGTCCGTGCACACGCGCTCCAGCCGGTGCGGCAGTCCCCGATAACTCTGCACGGCCGCAATGAGCGCGTCACGCTGTAATTCATGTCCGGTGCGCGAAGCAAAGTCCCCAATGGCGGCCAGCGCAAAAGACAGATTGATGCGATTGTGCCTTCCGGGGAGCATAAGCGCGTTTTCAGGCAGTTCTAAATGGTCCACTTGGAACGGACCGCTTCCGGGAACGTTATCCACCATTTTCAGACGCGGTCCCCGCCGGCCACCGCTTCCGGGAGCGCCGTCTCCTGTGCCGTCCGTGGACCGTCGCCCCACATATCGCTGCGCTTCCATGAGGAGCGGGGCCGGCGCCAAAAAGAGGTCGTCTTCGGTCTGCTGGTCCAGGATATGCAGCTTAGCGGCCAGATATTCCTGCATGTCCGCGTATCTGTCCAGATGATCCTCAGACAAGTTCAGGATCATGGACACCTGAGGATGAAACGTCTCGACCGTCTCCAGCTGAAACGACGAACACTCCACAACCAGCACGTCGGCGCTGTCTCTAATCCGCGCGATCTCTGAAAGGGCCACACCGTAGTTGCCGCATGGAAGGGCCCGCATCCCGAACGTCCGGTTGAGGATATGCGCGATCATTCCCGTGGTTGTAGACTTGCCGTCCGTGCCGGTGACAGCGATATAAAATGGTTTAGTTTTCCATACATTCTGTATTACATAGTAAGCCGTGTCGTTTTCGCCGCGCACGGGAAGGCCTTTCCGGCGCGCCTCTTGAAGAACGGGAACGCTCGACGGGAGGCCGGGAGCGGTGATTACAAAGTCGCAGGGGATTTCAGTGAGAAGCCCGGCATCTTCGCGGGGACGCGCATCGATCAGGCGCTCCGGCGCTGCATCTTTCAGGGCCTGAAGGTCGGCGGGAAGCGGGCCCGGTTTCTTGTCTGACAGGACCACGGTAGCGCCGTGTTCAAAAGCGAGTGCTGCCGCCGCGCGGCCGGATACACCCAGCGCGCCGCAGACGAGAATCGTTTTGTCCGTAAAGAGGCTCACTGTATGCGTAGACTGGAAAGGGCCAGCAGAGCAAGGATCACACCGGCAAGCCAGAAGCGGACCACAACGCGTGTCTCCGGCCACCCTGACAATTCAAAGTGATGATGCAATGGAGCCATCTTGAAAATCCGTTTTCCGGTCAGCTTGAACGATCCCACTTGCAGAATCACAGATAACGCTTCCGCCACAAAGACACCGCCCATGATGATCAGAAGCAGTTCTTTCTTGATGATGATGGCTGTCATACCGAGCGCGC